>DATJFU010000208.1:0-4944 GCA_035495495.1 Bdellovibrionota bacterium | reverse complement strand
CGTCGAGAAGGTGAAGGCGGCTCAGAAGGGCATGGGGCCCGGTCTCTACATCACCGAGCGTGGCGTGAGCTTTGGCTACAACACGCTGGTCGTGGACATGAGCTCGTTTCAGACCATCCAGCGTTACGGCGTGCCGGTGATTTACGACGCCACCCATTCCATCCAGCAGCCCGGCGCGGGCGCCGGGGGCAAGAGCACGGGCGGCCGCCGCGAGATCCTCGAGGTCCTGGCCCGCGCGGCCATGGCCGCGGGAGCCGACGGCCTCTTCATGGAGGTCCACCCCGAGCCTTCCAAGGCCAAGAGTGATGGACCCAACGCGTTCTACCTGGATCAGGCCGGGGCCTTCGTGAAGCAGCTTCTCCAGATCCGCCAGTTGGTCGGACCCATGCCTAAACTCCTCCCGGAAAGCCGCTCGCTCTGAGTCGTCCCTGACACAGACCCCGTACCCCTCTCCGATGTTAAAATTGCGGTAGGGGTAATCGTGATTCAATTGAGGGGCATATCTTGGGTAGGACCGGCCCTGGCGCTCGTGGCGTGGGCGTGGAACTCGCCCGCTTTCGCCGACTGCACCGCGGGCTCACACACCCAGCTTGCCGTGGGCTGCGCCAACGCGTGGAGCGCCCCCGAGGAGGGGACCAGCGAGTCCCTCTATCCTTGGAGCGAGTCCGCCTGGTCAGGGGCTCAAGGCGCGCGTCGCCTGCATCGTCTCAATCCATCGAGCTGCGCGCAGCCCCAGATCGAGGAGCTCAGCTCGATCGACCACATGGCGCGGGTCAACTGCGGATCGGGATCCGTTTGGACCAATCTGGATTATCTCGCCTGCCAGGACACCAACCTGGCGCACCGGCCGACCCTTCTCGTGTCGGGCGAAGCCGGGGGCTGCGATGCCTTTGGTGTCTTTGCCATGGGCCACGGGGCGCGCGCGTCCCGGTCCTTTGACCGAATGCTCGACTCCATGGGACCCATCCTCACGGCTCCAGCGCGCGAGGTGCTGACCCGCGCCGAGCATCGGGTGCACCAGATCCGCGCCAACGCCGAGCACGACCAGACGATCGTCGAGGCCCCCTACGACGCCGACTTCACGCCCCACTCGGATCAGGGCAGCGCCGCGCACCGGCAGGCCGACCGGAACCTGCTCGCGCGCATGATTCGCGCCCAGACCACGCTCACCTCGCAAGCCGGGCTCACCACGGTCTTCTCTCCCAACGCCGAGGGCGAGGTCTGCGAGGGGGCCCTCATCCAGAACCCGGTCTACGAGGCCGGCCGGCGCGGTCTGGCGGTCAGGGCCCAGGGCGGGACCGCCACCACCCGCGCCCGCCGCATGTGCCGGCTCTTTAACTACGCGTCCGCCGAGGTCACCAAGTGGCTCAATGACGCACGGACGGAGGCTCACCAGCACTACTTGGCCGCTTCGGCGACCACGAGCCTTGGCGAGTCCCAGCAGGAGTACGAGGAAGCCGAGGCGGGCGCGATCCTCGAGGACCACCTCATCAACCATTCGTATCAAGAGGACGCGGCCTCGACCTACGGCGACGAGGTGTACCGCCAAGTCCTCTTCGCTGGCCTGACCGACGCCGAGAGATCCCGGGCGCTCCCGACCTCCCTGGGGGGGCGCAGTACGGGCGACGGCGCCTTGCGGATGGCGGGTAGGGCCACTGAGTTCGACAATATTTTTGGGGCCAGCCTCGTCTACATCCATAATGGGTACGTTTACGGAGGCTATCGTCATACGGGGACGCAAGACACCTCGCTCGACTGCTCGTCCTTCATGACCGACGTCTTGGGCGGGGCTTCGCGGGCCCGCGGCGTGCCCGGGACGCGCGATTTCACGCTGATTCACCGGCTTCTGAACCATGACCGCATGAGCTCGGACGATCGCGCCCAGGCCGAACGGCTCTCGGACCTTTCGAGCTGCTTCACGGCCGTGGATTATCGGACCTCGGCCCCCCGCCCGGGGGACATCGTAGTCACTCAGAGCTACGGGCACGTCGTCATGGTCCACAGCTATGATCCCAGCACTGGGCGCGTTCAGACCGCGCAGGCCGCGGGCGGTTACCATGACACCGCGGACCTCGACATGGACGAGCCCCTCTACGAACCCAGCTGCAACGGGGCCTCGCGGCCCGGGGATTGGGGGGTCCGGCCGGTCCGCGGCGATTTACGCGTACTTAGGCTCCGTGCCGACCTCCCGTCGAGCCCTTGCCCGCTCTCGTGGTCGGGCAGCTAGCCAACCCCTTTCCCCGATGTTACACAGCGGGTCATGAAAACCTCGCTATGCCTGGGTATCGCTTTGGCCATGGCCGTTTCCACCACAGCCTCTGCCGGCGCCGCCCGCGACGGCCTTGATTACGACCAGATGCTCACGGCCCTGAAGGGCGACGGTCTCCAGGGCGAGGTCCACGGCGCCGTCGAGGGGCAGGGCCTCTTTGTGCTGACGGTGCGTGCCCCCGATGACTTCTTTACCCATGCTGAGTTTCCCCTCGTCGCGGACCAGGCCGCCGCCGCCGAGACGCTCCGCCACCTCTCGCGTCACGACATCGTCAAGATCAAGGGCGACTGGGTTCAGAACCACGCGCCCATCCATCACATCCTGGTCAAAGAGGTGGTGATGGTGAAGAAGTACGAGACCACTCCGGCCATGGGCCACTACGACTACCAGGTGCAGGTCCCCCACGATCTGGGCGACAGCGGCACGGCGGTTTTCAAGGTGCACGCTTCGGCGGGCGAGGGGCACGTGCTGGTGGTGGAATATAAGGACGTCATCCTGCCCGTGTTCGTGAAGGACGCCGCCCAGGCCGCGACCGCCGCCGCGCTTTGGCGCGGTGATCGCATCAGGCTCGCCTACAACGTGCGCGAGTATCCGGAGCAACCCGTGCACCTCGAGCCCAACAAGACGGTCGCTGACGCCCTCACCGTGGTGTCGCGCGTCCAGGATCTCCACGGCAAACCCGCCTCGGTCACGGGTGTCCTCACGCAGTTTCCCAAGAGCCCGCAGGTGATGTTCGACATCTACGCCATCGAGACCACCGACGCCGACGGCCTCTACACGGATTACACCCTCATCAACTTTGACGACCCCGCGGTTTTCACCGCCATCCGCAACAAGCTCGGCGCCGCGTGGGCCGCCCATGTGGCAAGCGCCAAGCAGTCGCGCAATCGCTGGGTGAACCCCCAGATCCGCATTACGGCCACCGGAATCTTCAATGAAGTCGACCCCGGCCAGGCCAATCCCCAGATCCTTCTCAAGAGCGCGTCAGACGTCACTCTGAACATCGAATAATTGCGTAATTGCAATAAGTTAAATCAATACTAATAGGTATTGATTTGCGGTATTCTGTATGGGAGAAGGGATGCGCGGATTCTACCCATGCATGTATCGTCGCTTCAAGAATACGGGCTTCGCTGCGCCCTGCAGCTCGCGCGCCGCTACGGCGCTGGGCAGGTGCCTGCGTCCTGGATCGCCCAAGAAGAGGGCGTGTCGACCGAGTACGTCAGCAAGGTGATGTTTCTCTTTCGCAAGGCGGGCCTGATCCAGGCTTCGCGCGGAAGCCAGGGGGGCTTTGGCCTCTCGCGGGAGCCTGGGCAGATCACCCTCAAGCAGGTGATGGATGCCGTCGGCTCGGACTCGGGCCGCGCCGAAGAAGAATTCTGCCAGCACTTCAAGGGTAAGCAGGACGCTTGCGTGCACTTTGGTGGGTGCTCCGTGCGGCCCGTGTGGACCATGATCTCGGGCTACTTTGATGCCGTGATGCGGGAGCTGACCCTTCAGGATCTGCTCGCCCGCGAGCAGGACGTGGCTGAGCGCGTGGGGCGCACGGCTGAACGCAAGTCCCGCGAACTCAGAGAAGCCATCGTCAAAACCAAGGAACGCGTATGACCGGCGCCAAACCCATCTTTGAAATCCAAAATCTCCACGCGTCGGTGGACGGCAAGCAGGTCTTGAAGGGCGTCGAGCTGGCCGTGCGTCCCGGTGAGGTGCACGCCATCATGGGCCGCAACGGCTCGGGCAAGACGACCCTGGCGTACACTCTCATGGGCCACCCCAAGTACACCGTGACCCAGGGGCGCGTTCTCCTCAATGGCGAGGATCTCTCGGGCCTGACGCCCGATGAGCGCGCGCGCAAGCGTCTGTTTCTGGCGTTTCAGCATCCGGTCGCGATCCCCGGCGTGACAGTGGCCAACTTTCTCCGCTCGAGCATCCGCGCCGTGCGCGGCGACGAGGTTCCACCCCGCGACGTGCGCAAGCTCATCAAAGAAGAGGCGGCGGCGTTGGGCATCCCGGACAGCTTCATGGGCCGGTCGCTCAACGATGGTTTCAGCGGCGGCGAGCGCAAGCGTCTCGAGACCCTGCAGATGCGCCTGCTCCAGCCCCGCATGGCCGTGCTGGACGAGACGGACTCGGGGCTCGACATCGACGCCCTCCGCGTGGTGTCCGAGCGCATCGAAACGCTGCGTTCTCCGGAGCGCGGCGTGCTTCTGATCACGCATTACCAGCGGATGCTGGACTACATCAAACCGGATCAGGTTCACGTGTTTCTGGACGGCCGCATCGTCAAGAGCGGCGGCCCCGGGCTCGCGCTCGAGCTCGAGAAAAAGGGTTACGACTGGCTCGGCGAGGAGGGCGCTACGGCATGACCGCGGTTTCGACCTTGCCCCGATGGATGAGCGATGAGCGGGCCCGCTGGGACGGTGTCCTGGCGGGGCTCACGCTTCCGGGGCGCAAGGACGAGAACTACCGGTACTCGTCGCTGCAGGGGCTGGATCCCGCCGCTTCGGGAGCGATGGGGAGCGTGGCCGAGGGCCGCGAGGGCACCCCTTGGGCCGAGCTGAGGGCCCAAGGCGTCTACATCGCCGATCTGGCCACCGCGTCCCGCGAGTGTTCAGAAGAGGTTCAAGAGGCACTGGCCCTGCCGGCGGAGTTCGGCAAGGATCCCTTTGCCGTCG
>DATJFU010000207.1:0-5320 GCA_035495495.1 Bdellovibrionota bacterium | reverse complement strand
CGCGTCCACCTGGCCCGGCGTGTACGGCGGCCATGGAATCCTGGTCAAAACGCGCGAAGGCCGGCCGATCAAGCTCGAGCCCAATCCGGAACATCCGGTGAACGGTTCGGGTCTCTGCGCCCAGGCGCAGGCCGCGATCCTCACCATGTACGATCCGGACCGCCTCACGGGTCCGGTGGCGGTCTCGGGTGGCTCTACGAACAACGTGAGCTGGGCCGACCTCGACAAGGCCGTGGGCGGCAAGCTGCGCTCCGGCGGCAAGGTGCGCATCCTCACGGGCGGCGTTTCGAGCCCTTCGACGCGCAAGCTGATCAAGGAGTTTCTGGGCGGCGTTTCGGACGGCAAACACGTCCAGTGGGAGCCCTCGATCTCGCCCGCGCTCCTGGCGGCCCAAGAAGAATCCTACGGCGAGGCCAAACTCCCGGTTTACCGTTTTGACCGCGCCGACCTGGTCGTGACCTTCGGGTCCGACTTTCTGGGCGCGAGCCCCGACCAGGCGGCCAACATGGCTCTTTGGGGCAAGAAGCGCGACCTGCGCGGACAGAAGGCCCAGGGCGCCCGCATGTCCCGCATGATCGCCTTTGAACCCACGGTGACCCTGACGGGCGCCAACGCCGACGAGCGCTACGCCGTCGACGCGGGGGACGAGCTCAAGGTGGCCCTCGCCATCGCCCACGAACTGACCGTGGGAATGCAGCAGACGAAGCTGGCCGGCGACGCGCCCACGCGCGAAGCCCTGCGGGACTTCTCGCCCGCCAAGGTGGCCCAGGACGTCGGTGGCAAGGTGACCGAAGAGCTCATCAAGAAGGTGGCCAAGGAGCTCTGGGAGAACCGGGGTCGGAGTCTTGTGATCGGAGGCGACCTGCTCTCGAGCGGCGCCGACGGGCTCAAGCTCCAACTGGCCATCAACCTGCTCAACTCAGCCCTCGAGAACGACGGCGTGACGGTCGATTTCTCGGCTCATGCCGAGAACGCCGGCCTCATGTCGGGGTGGAAGGATTTCCGCGCCCTCGTTCAGGACATGAACTCGGGCTCGGTCGACGTCCTCATCATCCAGGGCGTGAACCCGGTCTATCACCTGGGCAAGGCCACCGGCTTCGCCGCGGCCCTGGGCAAGGTGAAGATGGCGGTCCGCGTGGCCGACCGCGTGGACGAGACGGGCGCCGCCTGTCACTTTGTGGCCCCCGAGCACCACTTCTTGGAAAACTGGGGCGACCATGAGCCCCGCGCGGGCCTCCTGAGCCTTCAGCAGCCGACGATCCACCCCCTGCATGACACGCGCGGGTTCCAGGACATGCTCCTGGCCTGGGCGGGCAAGAAGGGGACCTGGCACGAGTACCTGCAAGACAGCTGGAAGTTGGTCCATTCCACCCACGGCCGCGGCCAGGGGTTTGAGGAGTTCTGGATGGACTCCCTCCAGAAAGGCGTCGTCGGCGCCGCCTCCGCCAAAGAGTCCGCCGGCCGCCACTTCCGCACTTACTCGCTGCGCTCCTTGATGTCGGGCCGCGCCGCCAAGTCCGAGGGCCTCAAGCTCGCGCTGTACCGCAAGGTCTCCTTGGGTGACGGCGCCGGCGCCCAGGCCAACAACGGTTGGCTGCAGGAGATGCCGGATCCGGTCACCACCGTGACCTGGGACAACCACTTCAACGTTGCGCCGGCCCTCGCCCAGAAGATGAAGCTGGTCCAGAACGACGTGGTGCGGGTCACCACCGAGGACGGCAGCGCCCTCGAGCTGCCGGTTCTGGTTCAGCCCGGCATGCCCGAGAACACGGTCAGCGTGGCCGTGGGCTACGGCCGCACCCGCGTGGGTTCGGTGGGCACGGGCGTGGGCGGCGACGCCAACGCCTTCGTGAAGACCGACGCCGACGGGATTCCGATTTTCTCCGGCCAGAAGATCAAGATGGAGAAGCTGGGCTGGCGCTATGAGCTGGCGCTGACCCAGGGGCACCATCGGACGATGGATCGCCCCATCGTCAACGACATCACGCTGAACGAGTACCGCAAGGAACCCGGCGCGGAGATGCATACCAACCCCGAGCTCCGTCCCAAAGAGGTTGCCACGATCTGGCCCCTTCACGAGTACACGGGCTACCGGTGGGGCATGTCGGTGGATCAGACGGCCTGCACGGGTTGCGGCGCCTGCGTGATCGCCTGCCAGGCCGAGAACAACATTCCGATCGTGGGCCGGGCCCGCGTGCGGGTGAGCCGCGAGATGCAGTGGATCCGCATCGACCGTTACTACTCGGGTTCGGACGACGCCCCCGATCTCGTGTTCCAGCCCATGATGTGTCAGCACTGCGAGAACGCTCCCTGCGAGACGGTCTGCCCGGTTCTGGCCACGTCCCACACGGACGAGGGCTTGAACGACATGACCTACAACCGCTGCGTCGGTACCCGGTACTGTCAGAACAACTGTCCCTATAAGGTCCGCCGCTTCAACTTCTTTGATCACTGGAAGGATTACCGCGGCACCATCAACCTGGCGTGGAACCCGGACGTGACCGTCCGCACCCGCGGTGTGATGGAGAAGTGCACGTTCTGCATCCAGCGCATCAACGAGGGCAAGGTCAAGGCGCGCGTCGAGGGGCGCAAGGTCCAGGACGGCGAGATCCAAACCGCCTGCATGCAGACCTGCCCGACCGACGCCATCGTCTTCGGAGACGTCAACGATCCGACCTCGCGGGTCTCCAAACTTCGGGCCGAGGCCCGCGGGTTCAAGGCCATCGAAGAAATGAACACCAAACCTTCGATCACCTACCTCTCCAAGGTCAGGAACAAGGAACAGGGAGCCACGGAACATGTCTGAGATGACCATTCCAGCGGACATTCTGGTGACGGGGGGTAAGACCTTTACCCACGTCAACGACGACATCTCGGCCCCCTTGGAGCGCTGGCCCAGCTGGAAGTGGTGGGTCTGCTTCGGCGTCGCCATCTCCTGTTTGGGACTGGGAGTCATCCTGGCCTCAGACATGTTCATGACGGGCTTGGGCGTCCTGGGCTTGAACGAGCCCGTCGGCTGGGGCTGCTTCATCGTGAACTTCGTCTTCTGGGTCGGTATCGGTCACGCCGGTACCCTGATCTCGGCCATCTTGTTCCTGTTCCGCCAGAAGTGGCGCACGGGGATCAATCGGTCGGCCGAGGCCATGACCATCTTCGCCGTGATGACGGCCCTGTTGTTTCCGCTGATCCACACGGGGCGTCCCTGGTACGCGGCCATCTGGCTCTTGCCCTATCCCAACCAGCGCGAGCTCTGGGTCAACTTCCGGTCGCCGCTGCTCTGGGACGTGTTCGCGGTGAGCACGTACTTCACGATCTCTCTCTTGTTCTGGTACGTCGGCCTCATCCCCGACTTCGCGTCGGTGCGGGACCGCGCCAAGAACAAGATCCGCAAGCTCATCTACACCCTGCTGTCCATGGGATGGCGGGGCTCCAACCGCAACTGGTCGCACTACGAAGTGGCCTACCTGCTCCTCGCCGGCCTGAGCACCCCCCTGGTGCTCTCCGTGCACAGCGTGGTGAGTTTCGACTTCGCCGTTTCGAACATCCCCGGTTGGCACACCACGATCTTTCCCCCGTACTTCGTCGCGGGGGCCATCTTCTCCGGCTTCGCCATGGTGGTGACCCTGCTGGTGATCGTCCGCGAGGTCTTTGATCTCAAGGACTACATCACCATCAATCACCTCGAGAAGATGAACAAGATCATCATGACCACGGGCATGATGGTGGGTTACGCCTACGCCTGCGAGTTCTTCATCGCCTGGTACAGCGGTAACCCCTACGAGGCGTTTGCCTTCACCAACCGGGCCTTCGGTCCGTACTGGTGGGCCTACTGGATCATGGCTTCGTGCAACGTCATCATTCCCCAGGTCTTCTGGTGGAAGAAAATGCGCACCAACGTGGGCGTGATGTTCGTGGTCAGCCTGTTCGTGAACATCGGCATGTGGTTTGAGCGCTTCGTGATCACCGTCACGTCGCTGCACCGGGACTTCTTGCCGTCGTCCTGGGCGTACTACACGCCCACCTGGTACGACTGGGGCATCACCCTGGGGGCCATGGGCTTCTTCTTCACCTTCTTCCTGCTGTTCTGCCGGGTGTTTCCGGTGGTGGCCATGGCCGAGGTGAAGGGTGTGATGGCCCACGGCGACCACGTATCCAAAGAAAAGGGAGTGGCTTGATATGGCGGGCAGAGAAATCGCCGGCGTCGTCGGGTTCTACTCGGATGAAGAGGGCCTCCTCGAGGGCGCTCGCAAGGTGAAGCAGGCCGGTTACCCGCATTTTGATGCGTACACGCCGTATCCCGTGCACGGGTTGGACGACGCCATGGGGCTTCGCCGGTCGTGGCTCCCGTACGTGACTTTCGGGGGCGGGATCACCGGGGTGACCTGCGCGTACCTCCTTCAGTGGTGGACGGCCTCCCAGAGCTGGGCCCTGAACATCGGGGGCAAGCCCTTTAACTCGGTCCCGGCCTGGATCCCGGTCATGTTCGAGCTCACCGTCCTCTTTGCCGGCGTCTCGACCGTGGTGGCGTTGATCCTGGGCAACCGGCTCCCCAACGTGACCAAGCGGGCTTTTGACCCCGCGATCACGCGCGACCGGTACGCGGTCATGATCGAGGCTCCGCCCGAGGGTTATAAAGGTTCCGGCGGCAAAGCCTTCAGTGAGTCCGACGCGGCCTCGTTTCTCAAGGGCGCGGGCGCCAAAGAAGTCCGGACGGTATTTCAAGAAGGGTGGTTCTGACCATGCGACGGCAGCTTCTTTCCACCGAGATGGTCGGTGCCCTCGGCGTGGCCGCGGTGCTGACCCTGGCGGCCCTGACCACGGGTTGCGAGCACGGCTCGCCGACCTTTGAGTACATGCCGCAGATGATCTACTCGCCGGCGTACACAGCCCAAGAAGAGGGTTCCATGCGGACCCCCGTCAAGGGCACGATCCCGCGCGGATTCCACCCCTATCCCTACGCCGGGATGGCGGAACCCACGGGCGGTGGCCTCAAGAACCCCCTGAAGCCCACCCGCGCGGTGCTCCAGAAGGGCCGCGAGTACTTCAACATCTATTGCATCGTCTGCCACGGCCCCTACGGCGAGGGTAATGGGTACATCGTGCCCAAGTTTCCCCAGCCGCCGACCTTGCAGTCGGACAAGGTTCGGGGATGGCCGGACGGCCGGATCTACCACATGATCCACGAAGGCGGCCCCAACCTGATGCCGAGCTACGCGTCGCAGATCCCCGAGCAGCACCGCTGGGAGATCGTGCACTACATCCGCGTGCTCCAGCGGGCCAAGCACCCGTCCGCAGAAGATCTGAAACGCCTCGAGAAATG
>DATJFU010000206.1:0-2114 GCA_035495495.1 Bdellovibrionota bacterium | reverse complement strand
CCAACGGGGGCGGGGTCTTGAGCGCCACCGACCTGATTCCACTGCGCAAGCACGGTCGCGCCCTGGGCCTCGCCGAGGTCATGAACATGCCGGGGGTGTTGGGAAACGACCCGGCGGTGCTGCGCAAGCTCGAGGCGTTTTCGGACGGGGTCATGGACGGGCATGCGCCGCTGCTGAGGGGCAAGGCCCTTTCTGCCTACATTTCGGCCGGGATCACGAGCTGCCATGAGTCGTCGGAACGCGAAGAGGCGGCCGAGAAACTGCTCAAAGGCATGAGTGTGTGGATCCGCGAGGGCAGCGTCGCCAAGGATCTGCGCGAGCTCGCGCCGCTCCTGACGCTCGCGACCTCGACCAGCATCGGGTTCTGCACGGACGACCGCAATCCCTTGGACATCGCCGAAGAAGGCCACATCGATCACCTGGTCCGCGGCGCGATCCGGCAGGGGGTGCCTCCCGAGGTGGCTTACCGCGCGGCCAGCTGGACCGTGGCCCGCCACTACGGACTCGACCGGCGCGGCGGACGCCGCTGCGGCGCGATCGCCCCGGGGTACCAGGCGGACCTCGTACTCCTCGACGATCCACGCGCGGTGGGGCTGAAAGAGGTCTTCAAGGCGGGCGTGCCCGTATCCGAGCTCGAACTCGGTGGCGGCGGCCGCCGTTCATCGACGGGCAATACCGTCCGCGCCAAGGTGCCGCAGGCCCGTGACCTCGAGGGACCCGCGGGTCGCGTGCACGTCATGGAGGTCCACCCCGGCAAGATCATCACCGGCCGGCGCGTCGCGGACTCGGGCGCCGCGGGCGTGGCCCGGGTTTCGGTTCTCGAGCGTTACGGCAAGGGACGCAAGCCTGCCAACGCTTACGTGACCGGATTTGGCGAGTCGTTTGACGGGGCCATCGCTTCGAGCGTGGGCCACGACTCCCACAACCTCATCGTGGTGGGTCGGCGCACCGAGGACATGCGAGCGGCGCTCGCGTCCCTCATCGAGTGCGGCGGCGGATTTGCCGTCGCCCGGGCCGGAAAGGTGACGGCGAGGCTGCCGCTCCCGATCGGCGGCCTCATGACCGATCGCGAACCGGCGGATTTGGCCCGCGAGATCAAGGCGCTCAAGACGGCGGGACGGGACGCGGGCTGCGTCCTCGCAGAACCCTTTTTGCAGCTGGCGTTCTTGAGCCTGCCCGTGATTCCGTCCCTCAAGCTCACGGACCGGGGCCTGGTCGACGTCGAGGCCTTTAAGCTCGTGGACGTTCGCGCTTCCTGAGCCATGGACCCGCGGTTTCCACACGACGAGGACTGGGTCACGGTCGAAGGTGAGCGCTACGCCGTCGACGACGTCTTTGGGTGGCTGGCGGACATGGTGACCCCCGCGCGCCAGGCGCGCGTCGATGCCATCCTGCGGCATCGGACGTACACCCTGGTCCCCGTGACGGACCGGGTGTTTGACCGGGGAAACATGAGCGCCGTCATGCGGACAGCTGAGTCCCTCGGGTGCCAGGCGTTTCACGTGATTCGCAGCGCCAACGAGAGCCGGGTGATGAACCGGGCGGCTGGCGGGGCACAGCACTGGCTGGACATCCGCCGCTGGAGTTCCGGCAAGGACTGCGTCCAGCACCTCAAAGGACTGGGCTATCGCATCTGCGCGACCTGGGTCGACCCCAAGGCCCGTCCGATCGCCGAAATCGATTTCACGCGGCCCGTGGCCCTGGTTCTGGGCAACGAGCGGGACGGCGTATCAGCCGAAGTCCTCGAGGCCGCGGATGACCGCATCTTTCTCCCCATGGTGGGCCTGACGGAGAGCTACAACATCTCGGTGGCGGGGGCGATCGCCCTTCACCATGCCTTTCGGGAGCGAGTAATGGCCCGCGGCGGCATGGGCGACCTGAGCGAGGCCCAAACGCGGCGTCTGCGGGCGGAGTACTGGGTGCGCTCGGTGAACCGCGTGGGCGAGATCCTCAAGCGTCTATCGGGGCGCGATTCACGATAAAAAACCGGCCCTGCGGCTCAAGATGCGGTATGGAAAAAAACATGCGTACCGCCGCATCCGCCGCTTGGCATACTTTTGACCTTTTCAACCCCACCGAAGAGCACAAGATGCTCCGCGACTCGGTGGCCCAGT
>DATJFU010000205.1:0-5217 GCA_035495495.1 Bdellovibrionota bacterium | reverse complement strand
CGCGCCACCTTGCGCTCGCCGATCTCGCCCATGGATCCGGCCATCACCGTAAAATCATAGGCGGCGACGGCCACGTGCCGGCCGTCGACGCGACCCACGCCCGTGATCACGCCGTCCGCGGGCGTCACCTTGCCCTGCATGTCGGGCAGGGGCGAGTGGTGCGTGGCGAGGATGCCGTACTCGACAAAGGACCCGGCGTCGAAGAGAAGGTCGATTCGCTCGCGAGCCGTCAGTTTGCCGCTTTCGTGCTGCTTGTCGATCGCCTCGGTCCCGCCCATCTGGCGGGTGCGGTCCCGGTACTGGTGAAGTCGGTCCGTCGCCTGCTTCAGGGTTTCCATCTCAGCGCCGGCCTTCCATGATTCCTTTGACGGCCTGCTTGGCGATGATCATCTTTTGGATCTCGGAGGTGCCCCCGCCGATCTCAAAGAGCTTGGCGTCGCGCAGGCAGCGCTCGACCTGGTACTCGCGCATGTATCCGTAGCCGCCCATGCACTGAACCGCGTCGCTCGCGACCTCGACGCAGAACTTGGAGCCCATGTACTTGGCGATGGCGGCCTCGAGGTTCTGTGACCGGCCCTCTTGCAGCGCCTGAACCACGCCGCGCAGGTAGGTCTGCGTGAGCTCGAGCTTGGAGGTCATGTCGGCGATCTTCTCTTGGATCATCTGGTGCTCGAGGATGACCGCGCCGAATTGCTTGCGCTGGGCCCCGTACTTGACCGCGGCCTCCACACAGAAGCGCATCATCCCGGCGCCCAAGCCTCCGAAGATGGCCCGCTCGACGTCGAGTGAAACCTTCATGCCCAGAAACGCGCCGCCGGGCTGGCCGAGGACCTGCGAGGCGGGGACTTTCACGTTTTCCATGAAGACCTCGCCCGTGGGTGAGCTCAAATGCCCCATCTTGTGAAAAGGTTGACCCGTGCGCAGGCCCGCCATTCCACGCTCCAGAATAAAGGCCGTGCCTCCGGCAAAATCCTGCGGTCCGCCCGACTCCCGCGCGAGGATAATGAAATAGTCGGCGATCGGGGCGTTGGTGATGAAGGTCTTGGACCCGTTGATCAGGTAATGGTCGTCTTCTCGTACGCACCGCGTCTTAATCGAGATGGCGTCGCTGCCCGCGGAGGGTTCGGTCAGGCCCCAGCAGCCGATCTTTTGCCCCGTGGTCACGCCCGGGAGGTACTTTTTCTTCTGCTCCGGGGTGCCCTGGCGGTCGACGTTGCTTCCGAACAGGCAGACGCTGGCGAGGGCCGAAAGGCCAAAACCCGCGCAAACCGCACCCATTTCTTCAGCGACGACGAGCTGAGCGCCGAGATCGGCCAATCCGTAGGGTTCGGAGAGCATGGGGCCCACGAGGCCCAGCTCCCCCATTTTACGGAGGACATCCACGGCGAGTTCGCCCTTGGCCTCGGTCTCTTCCACCCGGGGCGCAAGCTCCTTTTGGAGGAACTTGCGGACGGTCTGCCTCAACTCATTCAAGGGGTCGTCGTTCGCCATGACCTTTATTCTTACGCCAAGTTTTGTGGTATTTCCAAAGCACTATGAAGGACGCAAAAGTCGACGACCAGGACACGCTCCGTTCGCTCTCGGCCCTCGAGGAGCGCCAGAAAATCGCGGCCAACAAGGTTCCCGGCGTGCGCACGGTGCTCGTGGTCCTCTCGGCCAAGGGGATGGTGTTCGATGTGGAGGCACTGCGCCACCGAATCCTGGCGGTGTATCCCGACTCGGCCATTTTTTTCAGGTCCACCTCGGGCAAGCCCCTGGGCGTCGCCTCGCCCCAGTCCGTCGACCTGCTCGTGGACTTCACGGGTCCGGGCCAGCGGCAGGGCTGGTTCTACTCCCGCAAGCTCCGCCGCATGGCCAAGTTTGCGGTGGGCCGCAATGCCGGCCTGTTTCGCAAACGGATCTATGACCGGGTTTTTGACGAGGCGGGGCCGGTCGCGAGCAGCCTCCCGAGCGATTTTTTGGCCCGTGAGGGCGTGGCCCAGCGTGAAGTTCTCGCCCTCGGTGGCATCGCCGTGGTGCCCACCGCAAGCGTGACCGAGGATCGCAGCAAGACGATCGCACTCCATCTTCCGCCCCTGGCGCACGAGTAATGATCCTCTGGAGAATCTTTAAGTCCCTGCAACTCGCGGTGCTGGTCATCGTCAGCCTGGCGGGTTCGCTCGCCACGGGGACTTTTCTCGAGAGCTATTACGACACGCCCACCGCGCGGTACTACGTCTACGACTCCGTCTGGTTCGGCGCCCTTCTGGCCCTCCTCGCGACCAACATCACGGTCGTGGCCTTGAGCCGCATTCCGTGGAAAAAGCACCATCTCCCCTTTCTCCTGGCTCACCTGGGCATCCTGCTCATGATCGTGGGCTCGGGTGTGACCCGGCGTTTTGGCATGGACGGCACCATGCCCGTGGGCGAGGACGAGACGGCCAATTCGATCGAGTTCGACCAGACGGTGCTCTACCTCGCCGAGGGCGAGCACATGGACCGGGTCGTGATCCCGTGGGTTCCACCCCAGGTCAAAGCCCCGGTCCTTCCGATCCCCGCGTACTCCCTCGTGGTGGATCAGTATCTGACCCACGCGCAGCCGTCCGTGCGATTCAAGCCCTCGCAGGATCCCAAGTCCCCTCCGGCGGTTCGGATCCTCCTGTCGGGCGGTCCCATGCAGCTTCACCAGGACCTCTGGCTCTGGTCCGGAGATCCGGCCTGGGCGTCGGTGGACCTGGGGCCCGCCCAGTTCTCGCTTCTCAAGGGCTCCCCACCGGCGGGCCGTCCGAGCAAGCCCAAGGCGACCCCCGCGCCGTCGTCCGTCAAGATGCCCAAGGGCATGCCCCCCATGGGCAAAGCCAAGTTCACGCTCTACGCGCCGGGTGACGGATCGCTCCGGTACCAGGCGGAGTCGATGCGGGGCGAGTTCAGCCAGGGGAGGCTGGGCGGCCAGAACCTCGAGGGGCAGGAGATCGATCCGGGGTGGAAGGGGCTCAAGGTCAAGGTCCTCGCCTGGGTTCCGCACGCCGAAAACGACACTGCCTATGAACCGGCGCGTGTTCAGTACGGCGGCGACGCGCCCGGCTCGGCGATCCATGTTTCGGTGGACGGCGGCGGGCCGGGAATGTGGCTCGGGATGGGCGACCGCGCGACCCTCGCCTTGGGTGGCCGAGAGGTCCTGATGGGGTATGCCGCCCGCAAGGTGCAGCTCCCGTTTGGCATCTACCTCAAGGAGTTCAAGATCGGGCACTACGAGGGGACCAACAATCCGTCGTCCTACTCGTCCACGGTCCAGCTCGCCGAAGAAAAAGGCCTCGGCCAGCCCGAAGAGATCTACATGAACCATCCCCTGCACCACGGGGGCTACACGTTTTACCAGGCCAGCTACATCCCGGCGGACCCGCGGCCCACGGTCTCGGTTCTGTCCGTCAACCGGGATCCGGGGCGTCCGCTCAAGTACGGTGGCGCGATCTTTCTGGTCTCGGGATGTATTCTTCTGTTCGAACAGCGCATCCGTCTGCGCAAAGGATCAAGGACATGAAAAAGCTGGGTCTGGTTCTGGCAGTCGCGATGTCGATGGCACCTTCGGTCCACGCCGCGGATCCGGTGGCCGCGCCGACGCCGATGCGCGGCTGGGATTTTTCGCAGGCGGAGCGCATCCCGATCCAATCGGGCGGGCGGATCAAGCCCATGGACTCGTTCGCGGGCGAAGGCGTTCTCTTTCTCACCGGCCGCGGCTCGTACGCGGGGTGGAACAATACCGAGCTCCTCCTCTCGCTCCTGAGCCGGCCCGAGGCCTGGCAGAAGGAGCCCCTCATCCGCGTGGACCAGCCGGACCTGCGGCGCCAGCTTCTGCTCGACGAAAAGCGCATCATGTTCTCGCCTGAGGAGCTATTTCACAGCCCCGTCGTGCTCCAGTACGCCGAACACCTCGATAACGCGGGCAAGCAGCTCATGGATCCTAGGGGCGCCGTAGGCCAGGTCTCGCCCCGCGAGCGTGAGTTCAAACGCGTGCTGAACCGCCTGGGCCTGTACCGCAGCCTGGTTTCTGGCGAGGCCTGGACCGCGATCCCGGCGCCGCCGGCGGAGAACTGGCAGGGTTTGGCGACGGAGGCCAATCCCGGCCCCCTCCGCGAGGCCTACGCCGAGATGGTCCGCGCCTATCACCGCGGGGACCAGAGCGCGTTTGAGAAGAGCGCCGGCGCCGTGCGCGCGGCCATCGAAGCCGCGATCCCGGGCTGGGACGGAGGGCAGCGTACCCTGCTCCAGGCGGAGGTTTTCTACCATAAGCTCCACCCGTTTCGGTGGGCCTGCACGATCTACCTGCTCGCGGGTCTTCTCTGGGCCCTGACGCAGTTCTCGGGCGGCATGTTCAAGAAACGGCTCACGCCGTTCGCCATGGCGGCGACCTGGATCGGCCTGGCGTTTCACCTCACGGGCTTTGGCCTGCGCGTTTGGATCGCGGGGCGACCCCCCGTGAGCAACATGTACGAGTCGGTGATCTGGGTCAGCTTCGGGGTGATGTTTTTTTCGCTGATCATCTACTTTGTCCAAAAGCAGAAGCAGCCCATCCTGCTCGGCACCTCGGCCGTGCTCTCGGGGCTCGGGCTCCTCGCCGCGGACGCGTCCCCCGCCATCATGGATCCCACGATCCAGCCCCTGGTCCCCGTGCTCCGGAGCAACTTCTGGCTCACGATCCACGTGCTGACGATCACGCTCGGCTACGCCGCCTTTGCGCTGACCTTTGGCCTGGGCAACGTCGCGCTGTTTCAGTTTCTCAAGTCGGATTCCAAGGGCAAAAAGGCCATGGGATCCGCCCAGCGGATCGCCCTCGTCAACCAGCTGCTCTACCGGGCCATGCAGATCGGTGTCGTCTGCCTCGCCGCGGGGACCATCCTGGGCGGCGTTTGGGCCGACTACTCCTGGGGCCGCTTTTGGGGCTGGGATCCCAAAGAGACCTGGGCCCTCATCGCGCTCCTGACCTACGTCGCCGTGCTGCACGCGCGGTACACGGGTTGGATCGGCCAGTTTGGCTATCCCGCGTGGAGCGTCGTCTGCTTTCTGTCCGTCGTGATGGCCTGGTACGGGGTCAACTACGTGCTCGGAGTCGGGCTCCACTCCTACGGCTTTTCGAGCGGTGGGGTGGGCTCGGTCGCGGCGGTATGCATGGCCCAGTTGGGGTTCGTCCTTCTGGTGACGATCCTGCACGCGCGCCGAACGGGCGATCTCTTCGGCAAG
>DATJFU010000204.1:0-7871 GCA_035495495.1 Bdellovibrionota bacterium | reverse complement strand
AGGATGATTCCACCCACGACCAGCATGCCAAAGGGTTTGAGCGAAAACGGGCCGTAGATGTGCAACTCCGGGACGGTGAAATAGGGCAGCATGTGGCCCAGCGTAGCATGGATCAGAAGGCCTTGTCTTATGCCCCGCTCCAGGGGTAACTGTGGGGCGTGAACTCCAAAGTAAAAGGGATCTTCTGGGGACTCGTGGGCGCCATCGTGCTGAGCTTTGGGGCGGCGGTCTATACCGCAGTCACCCACCCGGTCGAAGAAGGGCCGGTTCTGCAGAAGGCGACGCCGGCGAGTTCAGTGCCGGTCCCCGCTCACTGAAGCCCTCTTTCCGGAAACTATTGCTCGGAAGCGGCGCGTGCGCGCATCCATCCTGCTTTGAGAAGCCAGGTCCTAGGCGCAGAGATGAGGTCTGCAGCCCGGGTACGTTCCACCTCGGCGCGATTTAGATCCCTTTCGGGAAAGCCCACATTCTTCCGCCAGCCGGGCCCAAGCAATCTTCCCCACTCGCCCTCTGGCCAAAGCAGCGCCGAAGAAAAGCCGTCCAGATCGATACGTCCCCTCCCAGCGCCGTGCTGAAACTCATTGGCCAGCACGTACCGTAGGGCATTTCTCACCTGCGTGGGCGTCTTTAAAACTACCCGGTGGTACCGCTCCGTAAAAACTGCACCGCTCCGATTCAAGATCGCATTCAGCCGCTTTCCGAAAGAGATGCCAAAGCTCTGCATGGCCCGACCCAGTTCCCTTTTGCCAGAACTCTCGACGATCAAATGGATGTGATTGGACAGAAAGGCGAACTGAATGACAGCCAAGCCCTTTCTCCGGGCTTTGAGCACGGATTCTCGTAAGGCGCCATGGACGTCCTTGCGCCTCAGGCTCGGCATGCCAGCGCGGAGGCGAAGGGTGAGATGGAGTGGTTCGCGTCCCAAAAAGGGCTCTCGCTTACCGTGCGGGGGAAACCTGGATGTCTTGGGCCTTCCTGCGCCGGGACGATAACCACCCCGCTTGCCAGTATACCTAAGTTCCAACCCAAGTTGCTTCGGCATGGGGTGGAATCTAGTCATGGGATCAATTCGGGTCAATTGATTTCGGCAGATATAGATGGATCTGTCTGAACCGGCGGATTCAACTCACAAATGCAACGCTTATGCGTGGACGGATTACGGTCTTCTTACGGTGGGCTTCTGCGGGCGTCAAATAGCCGAGGCATTTTCTGGGACGATCGTTGAGGATGTCTTGGATTTTGTTGAGTTGGGTCTGGGTGAGGCGGGCAAAGGAGGTCTTTTTCGGAAGGAAGTGACGGACCAGGCCGTTTGAGATTCTCGACGGTTGCGCGCTCGCTGGAGCAGTAGGGATGGGCGAAGTAGATGCGGGCCCTGGTATTTTTAGACAGTTCCTGGTGGGCGCAGAACTCGGATCCGTTGTCGAGTGTGAGGGTGCGGACGGTTCCGATCTTTCGAAAGACGGCTTCGAGTTGGCGCCGCACGCCTTGCTTCCGTTTTGTCCTGAGTTTTCTGAGCGCGACGTATTTGGACTTTCGATCGATGACCGAGAGTACGTATCCGCTAGAGCGGTACCCCACGATGAGATCTCCTCCGCAATCCCCGAGGCGTGAGCGACGATCAACGATGGCGGGGCGATCTTCGATTCCGGTACGGTTTGGGATGACAGGACCGGTTGGATAAGAGCGGGCACCGAAGCGCTGTTTTCGCTTTCTAGAGCGCTTTAGGAGCCGATAGAGGCGGCCGCCGCGCTTCTTGTCCCGGTGGAGCAGGTTGTAAACGTATTCGTGACTGACGGGCTCCGGGCCGTCGATCCTGGAACGGCCGGAGATCTGCTCGGGACTCCAGGATTCTTTGAGCTTTTGAACGACCCAGCGGCGGGTTTCCGGGTTCTTTCGTCGGCGTATTTGGTTTGCCTCCCAGGCCCTTTGGTTGCGGCGGGCCTGAGCCTCGCCGGCGGTCCAGCAGACGGACGTTTTTTGGAGTTCTCTGAGATCGCAGGGTCGCATCGAACGCAGGTGCTCGTCGAGCTCGTCCTCGCCGAGGATTTCTAATCTTGAACCAGAAGAGTTTTTCTTCCGGGGTAACCGTTACCGCATTTCGGCGCAGCTCTCTTGAGATCGTGGACTTGTCCTTTCCGATTCGTTTTCCGATCTCGGATAGACTCAGGCCACGGTTCTTGAGATGTGAGATCAGGACGCGGTCTCGATCGCTAAGCTGCTTGAACGCTCGTTTCCCCATGGAGAAATCCTCGCTCGATTCCTCCGTCTCTTCTCAGCGAGCGTTGCACTTAGAATCTGAACTCACCGGGGGCGGATTCACGGCCAGCCAGGTGCGCTTGGGCGCACTAAGACGCCCTGCGCACCTGCTGGGGTGAACGGAGGGAGGAATCTCGATGCGTCAGGAGATCTGGTTCCACTCCAGCGGGCCGCCCGGGCGTCCTAGAGCGCCCGAGGCGTGCCCGTCTGGGCGGAGATTCCACTCCAGCCCGAGATTGCAGCCTTGAATAAATTAGTGGATCAGCCCGAGAACACGCTGCTGAAACCGCAGCGGCTTCATGGGCGGAGCTTCGCCGCCCAGGCCCAGGAGCGTCTGAAGCGCGCCGGTGGGGCCCGCGCTCGGGTCCATGCCCATGAAGAGCGAGGCCGCGCCCAACCCGTCGGTCACGCCAAAGCCCTGAAAGAGCACCGCCGCCTCGTCGCGCGAGAGGCGACCATCATGGTTGGAGTCGAGAAACTGAAAGAGCGAGTCCACCGACCGCACGCGCGCGAGGCCGAGGGCGAGCTCCGACTCGCCCAGGATTCCGTCGGCCGCTCCCTCGACTCCCGATCCATCCCACGAGACGGCGAGATCCCAGAGCGTCGGGCCGGCGGGGGTGCTCAGCATGCCGTCGAGAAAGTACGACGAGCCGGCTTCCGGAAAAAGGTCCAAGAAATGCCCCTGCAGATAGGGACCGAAGAAGAGGGCCGAAGCATGCGCCGGCGAAAGGGGCCCCGTGATGTTCAAGAGCGCGCGGGCATGGCTGACGTCCGCGAGTACGCTCCACCACTCGCCGGCCTCGGTCTTACCGTCGCCATTGCCGCCCATGGCCGAGCTGTCGTAAGCCCGGAGAAGAGCGGTGAGCGTGTCTTGATGGATTTCCGCGGTGTCTTGTTCCTGCCCGAGGAGAGGCGCCAGGCGCTCGGCGCCCATCTCAAACGGGACGCCTGTCGCGTGGCCCGTGACCCGGTCGGCGTACACGAGATCGAGCGCCAGGCTCATCCACTCGAGCCTGAGGTCGTTCTCGGGCAGATGCGAGTACTTGGGGGTGGAATACCGGCCCACCACCTGCTGGCTCATGCGCAGAGCCAGCACCCGCGAGAGCAGGCCGTCGGACTCCGAACCCTGAACCTGCAGCGGAAACTGGGTCTGCCCCGCGACCTTGGCCACGATGGCCGGGAGGGCGAGCTCACGGCGACTCAGGCGGCCGTCTCCGTCGCCTCCGGCCTCACGCCGGTCAAAGCGGAGAAGTCGCGAAACGAGGCGATCGCGGACCCCATCGCTCGCGTCCGGAAACGTGCGCGCGGCGGATTGAACCAAGCTCGTCTCGGGGAGCGCGGCCCCCTTGGGGACCCAGGTCATCAGCGGCAGCCGCGTGCGGACTCCGTCGAGAACCTCGGCGGCGGTGAGACGTCCATCGCCGTTGTCATCGAGGGCAAAGGCGAGATCCACGATCACGGGCCTGAAGCCCACGGCGTACTTGGACAACACCTGGGTCAGGCCCTGGCGCGTGAACCCGTCCTTGCCGCCGTAGACCGAGTAGAGCTGGGTCAACTGCCCCACGAGGGCGTCGGTATCCCCCGAAAGTCCCTGTTCGAGCGAAGCCGGCGCGGCACCCACACCCAGGTCCATGACCCGGGCGCGGCGGCGGGCGGCCTCCCCACAACCCTGGGCGGAAGAAAGCAGTCCCATGAGCAGAAACCCGCTCAAGAACGCCCGGAGTTTGAGTGAAGGCCGCCTGCGGGACATTATTTCTCCAGATACTCCACCGTGAACACGTTGGACGGGGGCTTCTGGCCCACGCCACGCTTGTCGAAGGTGATCTCGGTCACGCTCTTGCGCGTGACGTCTTCCATCCTGAGCTTCTCAGCGGTCCAGTGACCGCCCTTGGCGTCCTTCTTGAGACCGTGGACGGTCATGACCTTGCGGAGCTTGCCGTCCTTTCCGTAGAACTCGGACCGCACGTGCAGGCCCGTGTCCCCCCGGAGAAAGATCAGCTTGCGGGAATACATGAGGTCGTTGGGATCCACGCCCTCGCCGGGCGTGCCCTCGAGCACGTGGCAGGTGACGCCCGGGGTCTGGTCCCCGCAGGGAGCGTCGGATTTCTTGGAGAGCTTGTAGAGCTGGGCCTGGTCCACGCTCAGGTCGCCGATCGTGAAGTCGCTGCCCAGAAAGGGTTCTTCTTCGGTCCCGCGGCGGATGCGGCGGGCCTTCTTGTAGGCGGGCAAGTAGAGCCACTGTTTGGCTTTCTCGCCCTTGTCCTGGACCGTCAAAAGCGCCGTGCCCCGAAGGTTGGCGGGTTCCTTGATCTTGATGAGGGCGCGCGCGTCGTCGTCGGCCTTGCGATCCAGCCAGACGTCCATCACCCGCACCTTGTCGTCGCCGGAGCGGTGGATCGACATGCGGTAGGTGGAGATCTCCTGGGTCACCTGGGTGGCCTCGATGGACTTGTCGAGGAGGACATCAGCCTCGCTCTTTTCGGCGGCGTGGGCACCGGCGGGGGCCAGGGTCAGAAAGACGGCAATATAAAGGACGGACTTCATCGGGGGCTCCTTGTGCAATTCCAGGACCATCCCGGGGCCCCCACGGGAGCCCTCGGTGCGCGTTCTGGGCTGTTTAGTCTTTGGACAGTGAGGTTACACCATACTCGGTTCTGAATCCCACCTCGTCCCGAAACAGGCGGCGGCCCTTGAACTGGCCCCGGTCGAGGTTGCGGTCCCGGTACTGCGTAAAAAGGTTCGGGGGCAGGGTCACGACCCGCGGGGCCCGGAACAAAAAGTCCTGCTTTCTCATTTCGGCGTAAGTGGGATTCGCCGCGGCGAGCCCCTCGTCGAGGGCGACCGCGAGTTCCGGCCCGGCTGGGGTGTCATCCGAGCCGTTCGACGGCAACCCCCAGACGAGCCGGTGGGGTCTCCCCTCCTCCGCCCAGAGGACATAGTCAGAAAAACGCTGGCCGACGCGACCCACGGCCCATTCCAGAGCCTTCTCCGTCTGTTCGGTGGCGATCTTCTCCCCGGCCAGGGAGATCTCCTCGTTCTCGCGGCCACAGACCCGAAAGGTC
Source organism: Bdellovibrionota bacterium (assembly GCA_035495495.1). Lineage (GTDB taxonomy): Bacteria > Bdellovibrionota > UBA1018 > UBA1018 > JADZFF01 > JADZFF01. The sequence continues at coordinate 2,553 of DATJFU010000204.1, read as the reverse complement.
AGGGGCCGCTCGCTGAGGATTTCGACGACGTCACCCATGCGGTAGTTGACGAGGCCGCCGGGAGTCGTCACGACCACACCGTAGCGGCGGCCCGCGCGGACCTCGTCCAGGGCGACGAGCGGCCCGCCCGGAGTTTCAGAGAACAGAAAGACGTTCTCAAGCGACGTAAAGACCATGCCCGGAAGGTCGCCCCGCCAGCGGTGGCCGAACTGACCCTCGGTCGCGGCGTACATCTCCCAGAAAATGAGATCGTCGCGGCCCCAGACGCGCCGAAGGGTCGCCTCGAGCCGCGAAGAGAGCGCCATTCCACCAAAGTAAAAGGTGCGGAGCTCGGGCCAGATCTCTCTCAGGGAGGCGGCGCCAAAGCGCTCGAGCGCGCGCTCGGCGAAGGCTAGAAACAGGGGTGGAACTCCGGCCACGAGCTGCACGTTTCTGCCCCGGGCCTGATCGAGGACCCGGTCCAGCTTGGTGTCCCACTCGCCCTCGCGCATGAGGCGGCGTGAAGGCAGGGTCCGGTGCCGGATCCAGAGCGGCACGGCCTCGGCCATGATGCCGGACATGAATCCCTCCGGGAGCCCGCCGGGCCCACGGCCCGCCTCGGGCCTCGCGGTCAGCATGAGACTGAGCCCCAATGCGACGTGGTCCCAACGGCCGGTGTGGGCGACCCAGGCTGCGTTCATGCGTTCTGATGAACGGCGGTACGACGCAAGAAACTCGCGCGTGATCGGAAACCGTTTGGGCTCGCCCGTCGTGCCCGACGTCTGCCCCAGGGCGAGGGGCAGCGAGCGCCCAAAGACGCCGGAGGCGGCACGGCCGCCCTCGCGCACGCGCGCGACCCAAGGCGCGAGGCTCTTGGAGTCCGTCGTGGGCAGAAATCGAAGGTCCCTGAAGCTCCGCGCCTCGTGCAGCCCCCACGCCCGTCCGGCCTCCCCCGCCCCGCACTCGGCCAGGATGCGCCTAAAGGCCCGCTCCTGGGCGGCCGCCGGATCCAGGGCCGAGAAATCGACCTCGGCCAGCTTCGGCCCCCACGCGGCTCGGAGACCCAGGCCGACGCTCCGGCCCCAGGCGGCTGTCAAAGTCTTGGACACGGCGGTCGTTTTAACCCGGGGACCAGGGGCCCACAACCCCGTGGATGGGGGCGGCCGTTGGCACCCCCATTGCTCTATAGGGAGGGGTATGGATTCGTTCGAACAAGCGATTTTTCAGGCAAAAAAGCCGGCCCAGAAGTTCCCGCCGCGCAAGCATAGGGCCATGCCCGGCGCCCGCGGCGCCCAGGACCTGCTCGCCTGGTACCTGCTCATCACCTTTGGCTCGGTCTCGGTCCTGCTCCTGTTTCTCGGAGTCTAGACGACGACGTTGACCATCCGGCCCGGCACGACGATCACGCGCTTGGGCGGTTTTCCCTCGAGATATTTCTGGATGGCTTCGAGCGCAAGGGCGTCACGCTCGAGCGTCTTGGCGTCGGCGTCTCGCGCGGCCTGCAGCTCCGCCCGCTTCTTGCCGTTGACCGACACGACCACGGTGACCGTGTTGTCCACGCAGAGGGACTCGTCGTGGGCGGGCCACGATGCGTGCGAGACAAAACCCTTTTCTCCCAGCCGCTCCCAGATCTCCTCGGCCACGTGAGGCGCATAAGGCGCAAGCACGCGGGTAAAGAGGTTCAACGTCTCCCTGGGCAGCACGGCGGCCGAGGTCGCTTCGTTCACGAAGATCATCATCTGCGAGATGGCCGTGTTGAACCGCAGGCCCTCGGTATCCTCTTTGACCTTCTTGATCGTGCGGTGAAGCTGCTTCCAGAGCTCCGGCTGTGACGAACCCGGCACGGGTTGAATTTTCTCGCTCAGGGCCCCCGTCTCCTCGTTCACGGCCAGGCGCCAGCAGCGGGCCAAGAAGCGGTACACGCCGTCCACGCCGCTCGTTTGCCAGGGTTTGACCTGCTCGAGGGGGCCCATGAAGAGCTCATACAACCGCATGGCGTCCGCGCCGTATTTGTCGATCACCTCGTCCGGGCTCACGACGTTGTACTTGGACTTGGACATCTTTTCGATCTGCGAGTGCAGCGGCGCGCCCGTCGCTTTGACAAAGGGCTTGCCGTCTTTCTCAACCACGTCGTCGACGTGGTAGTACTTGCCGGCCGCGTCCTGGTAGCTGTAGGCCAGGATCATCCCCTGGTTGAACAGCTTCTGAAACGGCTCCTTGGTCGAAACGAGTCCGCAGTCGTAGAGCACCTTGTGCCAGAAACGCGCGTAGAGCAGGTGGAGCACGGCGTGCTCGGCGCCGCCGACATACAGGTCCACGCCGGTGCCGTCCATCCAGTACTTCTCGGCTGCGGCGCCGACGAATCGGTCGCCGTTGCGCGGGTCGCAGAAGCGGAGGTAGTACCAGCACGAACCCGCCCAGTTGGGCATCGTGTTGGCCTCGCGCGTGACCGGCGTCTCCGGAGCCAGAACCGCCGGGTCCACGCCGGCCTGACCGGCCGTTGTCCGGAGCCACGCGCGGGCCGCGGCGAGCATCGGTTGCGGATCCTCGGACTCAGGCGGCTTGTACTCCTGC
>DATJFU010000203.1:0-18693 GCA_035495495.1 Bdellovibrionota bacterium | reverse complement strand
AGCCACGTGGTTTTCCTTGATGAGCACGCCTCCCGCTAAGTTGACCCGGTGGGGATGGCCTCCGCCCGCGCGCACCGCAAAGAGCGCGAGGTCGCGGTAATGGGGCAAGGTCTTGCGAGTGGGCACTATGCGCGGGGCCGCGCAGCCCGCGGCCCGGGCGGCTTTCTCGACCTGGGCCACGAGCCGTGCCGTCGCCGAGGCGATACCGCACGTGTACTGGGCCAGATTGAGCGCCGGGCGTTCGAGGGCGAGAAGCAGCCGCGCCGGCCCCTTCCACCGCGCCAGATCCTGGCCCACCACCGCGCTCTGCCCATCGGCGACGAGAGAGGTCGCGGTCACGGCCCCACCGAGCTCCGCCGGGGAAACGAGCGCGATCGCGGCCTGGAGGCCAGAGGCACACCAGACCCCCGGGGCCTTGGCGACCCAGCGGGCCGTGGCCTCGCCGGCATCGGCGGGAACACTCCCGAGGGTCGTCCAGTCCTGGAGCCAGCCGTCCTCCTCGAGCCCCCTGAGAAGCAGGGGCCGCCAGAGCGCCGTGTTTCCTTGATCGTTGAGCGGGGACGCGGGCATAGTGGGGCTCTATCATGCAAACACGCCTAGACGGAAGGACGCCCGACCAGCTGCGTCCCGTGACCATCGAAACCGGAGTTAACCGCTACGCCGAGGGCTCGGCCCTGATCCGGGCCGGCAATACCCATGTGCTGGTGACGGCTTCGGTAGAAGAGTCGGTTCCTGAGTGGATGAAGGGCAGGGGCAAGGGCTGGGTCACCGCCGAATACTCCATGCTCCCCCGCAGCACCCACACGCGCAGCAAGCGCGACCGCGAAACGGTCTCGGGCCGCACCCAGGAGATCCAGCGCCTCATCGGCCGCGCGCTCCGCGCGGTCGTCGACCTCAAGGCCCTGGGCGAGCGCTCGCTCATGGTGGACTGCGACGTGCTCCAAGCAGACGGTGGAACCCGCACCGCCTCCATCACCGGCGCCTACGTGGCGATGCACCAGGCTTTCACCAAGCTCAAGAACAAGGGCTTACTCAGCGCGTGGCCCCTCAAGGACTCCGTGTCGGCCATCAGCATCGGCCTCAAGGACGGCTCGCCCCTCGTGGACCTCTGCTACGAAGAAGACTCGACCTGCGACACGGACATGAACTTTGTCATCACGGGTAAGGGGTCTTTTGTGGAATTGCAGGGCACCGCCGAGGGCGAGGCCTTTGGAAAGAGCCAGGTCGACGCCATGATCGAGGCGGCGATGCGCGCCACCACTCAGCTCAAGGCCATCCAGCTCAAAGCTGTCCAGATTTAGGGGCTAGAAATAAGTCCGGGGGACCCAAGATCCGAACGGATCCCAGGCCCCCCGGTGAGGAGGTGGTGGGTACAGCTCTGCTGCTAACCGGCTAGAGTCCGGTCAGGCAACTTTGCGCGCGCCACCCCGGCGCGCGACGTAATCTTGGTAGTGAGTGAGTTTCTTGTCGTAGTCATCCGCGGGCTTGCCGTCCTTGCGGATGAGACCGAACTTATACTGGTCCAGGTGCGGAGCGCAGAACCCGAACCGGGCCGCCTTGGCCTTGCAGGCCTCGGCGATGCAGTGCTCGGGCGTGACAGGGCCGCCGCCGGCTGGCGCTGCCGCGCCGCCCGCGTGTCCCGTCGTTTGCTTGCCGGCTTCACCTTTTTTGCCTGCCATAAGTCCTCCCGCCTACATTCCACCTATCGGCCGACCTGCATAAAGCTTTAGCGTTTTAATCGGATATTAAGTCAAAAAAGACACACCCCCCCTTGAGAGCGCGACCGTCAAGGTTACGATCTATGGGCTCGATTTAATGACCGCCCAATGACGGGCGGGCAAAGCAGGAGGGAACCTGATGATTCGCGTTTCACACGCAGCCGTGATGGCCGCCATGCTTCTGGCGCCGGGGCTGCCGGCTTGGGCCCAGCAAGAAAGCAGCAACCCCCAAAAGTTCGTCCAGGTGATGGGCTCGACCAAGGAACAGCGCTCTCTAATGGCGTCCTTGGGGATGAGCATCGAGTTTGTCCGCTCGGACAGCGCCTGGGGCTTCGCGAGTGAAAGCGTCCTCAAGGACCTCCAGGCCTCGGGCCTGAAGGTCGCGGGCGTGTTCGACGCCGAAGTCGCGCGCGGGGGCCACGAAGGCGCCCTCGACTTTCCGTCGAACGATGCCAAGTTCCACAACTACGCCGAGGTTCAACAGGCCCTGAACGCGATGGTGACCGCCAACGCGGACGTGGCCAAGATCGAGTCGATCGGAAAATCGCTCGAGGGCCGCGACCTGCTCGCGATCCACATCAACACGGACCCGGCCGATCTCGCCTCGGGCAAAAGCCAGAAGCCCGGCATGATCTACATGGGCGCGCACCACGCGCGTGAGCATCTGAGCGTCGAGATGCCGCTCATGCTTGCCGACCACCTCCTCAAGAACCGCCATGACAACCAGATCAGCGCCCTTCTCGAAGGCCGCGACATCTGGATCATCCCCATGGTCAACCCCGACGGCTGCGAGTACGACGTCTCGACCGGCAGCTACAAGATGTGGCGCAAAAACCGTCGCAACAACGGCGACGGAACGATGGGCGTCGATCTCAACCGTAACTACGGGTTCATGTGGGGCAGCGGCGGCTCGAGCAACGACGGCTCGAGCGACGTGTTCATGGGTCCCAAGCCGTTCTCCGAGCCGGAGACGCAGGCCATCCGCGACTTCGTGACCTCGCACCGCAACGCCACGACGCTCCTGACGTTCCACACGTTCAGCGAGCTGATCCTGTATCCGTGGGGCCACAAGTACGACGCCATCTCGGACCAGCGCGACCACCAGGTGTTCGACACCATGGCCCGCACCATGTCCCAGTGGAACCACTACACCCCCGAGCAGGCTTCGCAGCTCTACATCGCGAGCGGCGACACCACCGACTGGGCGTACGGCGAGCTCAAGATGTTCGCGTTCACCTTTGAGATGTCGCCCACCAGTATGTGGCAGGGCGGCTTCTATCCGGGCGCGTCGATGATCGACAAGGTGTTTCAGGACAACCTGCGTCCGGCCTTGTACATGCTCGACCTGGCCGACAACCCGTACCGCGTTCTCGACGGCGGCCGTAACGACGGCTTTCTCAAGAACTACCACCTTCCGCAGGTTCCGAGCGGCGACTCGATCGCCGGCTTCTGATCCTGTTTAGGAATAAAGACAGGGGCCCGGGGAGCGATTCCCGGGCCCTTTGTCTTTCTGGAGCCAACGAGTATCCTAGTGGACATGCGCAAAATCCTTTTCGTCGCCGGATTGGCTCTCACTTCGTCCCTCGCCTCTGTCTCCGCGCTGGGGGGTAATGACCCCGCCCAGGACGGCCGCGTGGTCCATGTCGAGGGCAAGGTGCTCTTGAGCCGCGGCAAGGACGTGACCCAGCTCCACGAGGGCGATGCCGTCCGCTCGGGCGACCGGCTCACTTCATCGAGCGAGGCCTCGGCGCAGATCGTCTGGCACGGCTTTGCCGCCGTCCAGCTCCGGCCGCGCTCGGACGTCTACGTCAACACGACGCAAGGTCATCCGGATCTGCGGGTAAAAACGGGTGGAATGCTCACGTACGTCAAACCCGAGGGCACCGCCGACGCCGGCCAGACAAAGGTCCAACGGCCTCGTTTCACGGTGCGCACCCGCACCGCCACCATGGGCGTGCGCGGAACGGCCTTTTACGTGAGCACGCCCGAGAAGGCGTCCGACCCCACCTACTTCTGCCCCTGCCACGGCAAGATCCACGTCGACTATTCGACCAAGACCGCCAAGCACAGCGAGAAGGATTTTGATTCCAAGAGCCACGACGATCCGAGGCACCTGAGCGACGCGGCGTTTGACCCGGTCCCCAAGGGCACCGAACCGCACCACTCAGAAGAAGAGATTCAGGCCCTGGAAAAGCTCGTCGAGTAGATTTAGACGTCCATCACCACGGGGACGACCGTGGGCTTTTTGCCAAAGCGTTCTTCGAGAAAACGCCTGAGCCGCACGCGGATTTCTTCTTCGAGATCCTCGTAGGATTTGGGTTCGGACGAATTGGGCGGGTCAAAGTCGGCCACGGTCTTGGTCACGACCCGGCGGCCTTCGGTGAGGAGCGCTTCTTCTTCTTCGGGCCGCACGAGGCCCCGGGCCACGAGATCCGGACCCGAGACGATCTTGCGCCGTTCCTTGTCGCGCACGAGCATCACGAACACGACCCCGATCTCGCCCAGGCGCCGGCGCTCGCGCAGGATGTCGCGAGTCACCTCGCGGCCGGCGCGGTCCTCGACAAAAACCCGGGTGTCCTCGAGCTGGTCGATCTTCTTGAGGCCGTCCCGATCGAGCTCCAGGATGTCGCCGTTGGAGGTCACGAGCACGGTCTCGGCGGCCATGCCGCACTCGCGCGCCAGATCGCCATGCAGCACCAGGTGCCTGAACTCGCCGTGGATGGGCACGAAGTAACGGGGTTTGACCGCCTTGAGCATGCGCTCGAGCTCGGGCCGGGTGGCATGCCCCGAGACGTGCACGTGGTGCGCGTGCCCGTAGAGGACGTGGGCACCCTGCCGAAACAGGCTGTTGATCATCCGGGAGATGTCTTTTTCGTTTCCTGGGATCGCGCGGGCGCTCAGGATGACCTGGTCTCCCTCGGTCAGCTTCACCGATTTGTGCTCCCCCGCCGCGATTCTCGAGAGCGTCGCCCGGTGCTCGCCCTGACAGCCCGTTGCCAGCACCACCACGTCCTCGCGCGGATAATCCGTCACGTCCTCGACGTCGATGAGCACGTTGCGCGCGGCCTTGAGATATCCGTTGGGCGACTCTTGCGCATGGTCGATGTTGGTGGCCATGCTCCGGCCGGTGACGGCCACGTGCTTGCCCAGCTTGTCGGCGATATCCATCAGCTGGCCGACGCGGGAGATGCTGGACGAGAACATCGAGACGACGGTCATGCCCTTGGCCTGCTCCACGGCACGCTCGAGGGCGTCGTAGATCACGTCCTCGCCCGGGTTGGCGATGTGTCTCTCAACGTTGGTCGAGTCCGAAAGCAGCACGTCGACGCCCTCGGCGCCCAGCTCCTCAAAGGGTTTGAGGTCCAGGGGCTTTCCGTAGAAGGGCGCGGGATCGATCTTGAAGTCGCCCGTGTGCAACACCCGGCCCGCCGGGCAATCCAAGACCAGGGCGACCGACTCGACGATGGAGTGGTTCACGGGCAGGGCCCGCACGGAGAAGTGCTTGAGCTTGAAAGAGGCGTTCAGGTTGAAGACACGGATCTCGCTCCGGTCCAGGAGGCCATATTCACGCAGGCGCTCGCGCACCAACCGGGACGTGAAGTCGGTGGCGTAGATCGGCGCGCGGATCCCCGCCATCATCGCAAAAGGGAGGGCTCCGATGTGATCCTCGTGCCCGTGGGTGAGGATAAAAGCCGAGATCTTGTCGTAGCGCTCGCGGAGGTAGTCGAACTTGGGGATGACGAACTCGATGCCAAAGTGATCGAGGTCCGAGAACTGCAGCCCGCAGTCGACGACGATGACCTCGTCGTCGTACTCGAGCGCCATGCAGTTCATGCCGATCTCGCCCAAGCCCCCGAGGGCGACGATGCGGAGCGACTTCACCGAATCGCCTCAGCCACCCGGGCTGCGATCACGCCCGCGGCCAGCTCGGTCTCCTCGCCCACCACCAGATGGGCGTACTGACGCTGGTGCTCGAGGTGCTCGTGGTGCATGGGTCTCACGGTATCATAGTACTGCCGGATGATCCCATCGATGGTGCGGCTCCGCTCGCGGATGTCCCGGTGAAGACGGCGGATGAACCGGATGTCCGCGTCCACGTGGAGGTAGACCATCAGGTCGAGAAGCTTGCGCACCTCCGGATGAAAGAGCGAGTAGATGCCCTCAAACAAGATGGTTCGACAGGGACCCAGGACCTCGGACTCCCGCTTTCGCCGGCTCCGGGCATAGTCGTAGGTGGGGACCGCCACCGTTCCACCCGCCTTCAGCACTTCGAGATGGTGCTTGAGCAAGGTCCAGTCAAACGCCTCGGGGTGGTCAAAGTTGGCTTCGCCGTTCTTGATGAGCTCGGGCGGGAGCGCGTCCAGGTAGTAGGCGTCGAGGTGAAGGATCCCCGCCGCGGGCGAATTCACGGCCTGCAGAATGCGGCGAGTGAACGTGGTCTTGCCTGAGCCTGAGCCACCCGCGATCCCGACGAGATACATGGGGGGCTCTTACCAGATTTTGCCTGGGATTTCGCCTTGGGCTTGGCCGGCAGATCCCGCACCTGATCGTGAAACCGCTGCCTCTCCGGCAGCCGAGAATACCCCTGCCAGAACGCCTGGGTAGGGCCCCCCCGGTCCTTGCCCCAGTCGGCGGGGACTTTGAGCGGAAACCCATAGGGGATGCGCCTCTTTCCACCCCAGACCGCCTCGGAGAGCGACGGGTTGTGCTCCCGAAGCACCGGCAGCGTCAGGCCCAGTGCCACGCAAAGATCGGTCGCAAAGACATAATGCATGAGGGACACCTGCACCGAGGCCAGAGGAGGCGCCGGTTTGAGCCGGCCAAAGAGCTCGGCCCGGTCCCGCTCGACCTCGACCGCCGCCAAGAAGGCCAGGTAGTAGCTCCGGCTCGCGATGCCAAAGGCGGGGCCCTGGTAGTCCTCGAGCAGGAGCCGCACGTCCAGCTTGTTGCCCAGCTTCTCAAGGGCGTGGTGGATGCCCATGCGCCCGTGGTTGTAGGCGGTCACCGCCAGGGGCCAGTTGAGAAAGAATTTGTAGTTCTCGGTGAGAAGGCGGGCCGCCGCCTCGGTGGATTTCTGCGGGTCGTATCGCTCATCGACCACGTCATCAATGCGGATGTAACGCTTGCCCGTGTCCCTCAGAAACTGCCACATCCCGGCGGCGCCGGCGCTCGACTTGGCGAGCGGATTGTACCCGCTCTCGAGCAGCGGCAAGCGGGCGAGCTCCCTGGGGAGCCCGCGCTCGGCAAAGAGCTTTTCGATCGAAGGCAGGTAACGGGCCGATTGCTCGAGGTACTCGGCAAAGTGATCCTTGAGGCCCAGCTGAAACCGGATCCGCCGCAGGTCGGACGCCTCGAGAAACTTGTTGGGCTCGTTGATCTTGGCAAAGAGCTGCCAGACCCGCTGCTCTTCGGCGTCGAAGGTCGACGGCGAGTTGCGCTTTTCGTGGACCGACCTGAGGATGCGGCTCCATTTCTCGCGCGACTCCTGGACCAGGTCGTGGCGCCCATCCGTGTTGAGGTGGGTGGCATCGACGATCTCGTAGATGAGCTCGGGGTGCTTGGAGTCGTGGACCAGGCCTTGGGCGCTGGTATACTGCGTATAGATTCGTTTCCAGAATTCCACCCGCGGACGCATCCAGGGTTCGACCTCAAAGGCACCCGCGGGCCCCAGCTGCTCGGCCCCGAGGGCAAGGCGATCCATGCCGCTCAAAAAGCAGATCGATAGACAGGCTAAAATGGGGGTCAACCCTGCAAAACGGCCCACTCCTTATTACCTTATCAAAAAGGGGGGGCTTTGGGCCATCCTGCTGCTTTCAGCCTGTTCCAGGCCCCAGGCCAAGCCCCTGGACGCCCCCATTACGCTGATCCTGGACCATGAACCTGCCACCCTGAACCCCCGCCGGTCGCTTGAGGCCGTGGGCCAGCGCCTGGGGGCCCTCCTCTTTGAGGGCCTGACCCGCCTGGATGCGGACCTCAAGATCCAGCCCGGCCTGGCCACGTCGTGGAAGTCGGAGGCCTCGGGCCTCCGCTGGCGCTTTCACATCGGCCCGGGCCGCCTCGACCACCACGGGCGGCCCATCACGGCCCATGACGTGCTCGAGTGCCTCGAGAACTACCGGGCGGGTACGCCCTCGGCCCCCGTGGCCGCCGGCTTCTCGCGGTGGAAGTCGACTGAGCTTGAGGGCAATGACGTGATCCTCGGGATGGAGTCGCCGGATCCCTACCTTCCACGCAACGCCTTTCTGCTCCGGTTCTTCAGGGTCGAGGGCGCCGCCCAGCCCTGCTCGGAGCCCGCGGCGGGGGCCGTGGTCTGGGGCAGCGGCCCCTACCGCATGGCCACGGCGCCGGAGAATAAAGACGGCGCGATCCGCACCCTCGCTCCGACCGACGCGGTCGAGGTCGAGCCGGATCCCTCGGGGCCGTGGAAGGGGCGGGCCAAGCTCCACTTCAGGTTCGTGCGTGACGAAAACGCCCGGGCGCTGACCCTTCTCCGAGGAGAGGCCGACGGAATCCAAAACGGGTTCTCCCTTTCCAAGAGCGCCTGGTTCAAGAAGGGCGGGGGAGGGGACTTCAAGACGTTTGAGCGCGAGGGGGTCAACGTCAGCTACCTCGCCTTCAACGTGCGCGATGCGCTTCTTTCCGACGTCCGCGTGCGGCGGGCCCTGGCGCTGGCCATCGACCGGCCGGCCATCATCCAGTACAAGCAGTTCGGGTTCACCTCCCTGGCCGACAGCCTCCTTTCGCCTCTTTTAGCTGAGGGATCTTCATTCCCCACTGCTTACTCGCCTGCCGAAGCCGAGAAGCTCCTGGATGAGGCGGGGCATCCCCGGGGCAAGGACGGCACTCGCTTCAAGCTCACCTACAAGACGGCATCCAGTAACGTGGGCGCCGAGACCGCGCTCCTCCTGCGTGAGATGTGGGGGACCATCGGCGTCCGTCTCGAGATCCAGGCCCAGGAGCAGGCCGTGTTTTTTGCCTCGATCAAGAAGGGGGCGTTTCAGGTTTTCTCGTCCCGCTGGATCGGAGCCTCGGATGGGAGCCTCCTTCTCACGGCCCTCCATTCGCACCAGCCCCGTAACCGCACGGGGTACTCGGACCCCGCGATGGACCGGCTGCTCGACGGCGCCTTGAACGAACCGGATCCGGGCAAGCGGCGCGAGCTCCTGATCCAGGCCCAGGCCAAGATGGCGGTGGACCTCCCTTACTTTCCCCTCTGGTTCTGGAACAACTCCCTGATCTTGCGCCCTGAAGTGGGCGGGGTTGAGGCCAGGGAGCTCTCGCTTTCGGGGGCCCTGGAGCCCCTGTCCCTGCTGCGCAGAACGCGATAAGGTCGGGCCCCATGCAGCCCCGGTTTCTGGTCGACCGCCTGCCCGCCCCGGGCAAGCCCGCCACCCTCGACGAGGGCGAGGCGCACCATGCCCGCAAGGTCCTGAGGCTCGGGCCCGGCGACCGGGTGATGGCGCTGGACGGCCAGGGAGGCGCGGCCTGGGCCGAGGTCCTGCCGGGCAAGGAGATGCGGCTCGGGTTCGTCGAACCGGCCCGCGGCCTCGTCCACGACGAGGTGGCCCCCCTGACCCTCGAGATGGCCGTCATCAAGGCGGATCCCTACGAGTGGGCCATCGAAAAATGCGTCGAGATGGGCGTGCGGCGCTTTGTTCCGCTCCTCACCGACCGCACGGTGGTCAAGACCGGGGCAAAGGGCCCCGAGACCTTTCAGCGCAAGTGGCAGAAGCTCGCCGACCAGGCCCTCAAGCAGTGCGGACGCCTGCACCGCATGACGGTCGAGGCGCCGGTCGAACTCGGGGTGCATCTCGCCCGCGAGGCCGCGACGGCCTCCGAGCCCCGGATCTGGTGCGACGAAGCCACGGCGGGCGATGCCGCGGCACCCCACCTGGCGTCACTCTCCCTCCCGTCGGGCGCCCGGATCGCCATCGGACCCGAGGGCGGTTGGAGCGAAGGGGAGCGAACGCTCCTCGGCGCGGGCGCCCACCACCATCGGGTTCGACTCGGACCGCTGGTGCTCAGGGCCGACACGGCCGCGCTCTACGCGGCTTCGATTCTTCACGGATGCTGGCAGACGGGCCAAAGGCCGCTTGACAAGGCAGCTCGGTGAACCGACTTTTACAGATAAGAATGGAATCCGACTCCGAAAAATCCCGTGACCTGAAGTTTCGGCCCATGAATCCGGGCCTCGGATTTCACCCGTTCTCAAACGGGCTTCCGTATCAAGCTTCCAACACGCCGTCGGCCCCGCTGCCGCCCGCGCGGACGATCGCGCCCGCGCCCCTCAAGCCGCCGGCCGGTCCGATTCTCCGCGCCTCGCCGCCGCCCACCGCCGCCAAGGCGCCCTCGACCGGCGCGATGAGCGCGGGGCGCCCGCGCTTTGCGTTTCCGAACGAGACCGTCGCCATGCCCGCGGCCAAGCCGGTCACGGCCAAAGCCGCCCCGGCCGTCGTCGCCGCGACCCAAGAACGCCCGGGCGTGATGTACCTCTTCAAACGCGCGGCCGCCTACGTCGCCGACAGCGTCATCAACGTGGGCTCCGTCGCCGGCACGTTCATGTTCGCCGCGACTCAGATGGGACTCGATCCGGCGGGCCTCATCCACCGCACCGACACGCTGCTCGTCACAAGCCTCTTTCTCTTCTGCTTCAACTGGGCCCTCATCACCGGCCAGGAGATCGCGTTCGGCACGAGCCTGGGCAAGCGCGCCTTTGGCCTCGAGCTCGACCGCTCGCGCATGGCCGCGGTCTTTCTGCGTTCCTTCTTCTTCGTCTTCAGCCTCGGATTCTTTGGCCTCGGCCTGATCTGGGCGTTCTTTGACCGGGACCGCCGCTGCTGGCACGACTGGCTCGCCGACATGGCTCCGAGAGAGGTGGCTCGCCTCTAATGGCCCGAGCCGCCCAACCCAGCCACCGCGCCAAAATCAAAAGCCCACAGGCCCTGGCCGCCCTGCTCAAGCGCGTGCGAGGCAAGGGCAAGACCCGCAAGAGCGTGGTCTTTACCAACGGCTGCTTTGACCTCCTCCACCCCGGACACGTCGCGTACCTCGAGCAGGCCCGCGCCCAAGGGGATCTTCTCGTCGTCGCCCTCAACTCCGACGAGTCCGTGAGCCGCCTCAAGGGTCCCACGAGGCCCATCACCACCCTCGAGGACCGCATGGCCGTCATGGCGGGTCTCGCGAGCGTGGACTACGTCACCTGGTTCACCGAGATGACCCCGCTCCAGCTCATCCTTCAGCTCCACCCCGACGTCCTCGTCAAAGGCGGCGATTGGAAGCCCGCGCAGATCGTCGGCGGCCCCGAGGTCCTGGCCTGGGGTGGAAAAGTCCGCTCCCTCCGTTTCTTGGAAGGCAAAAGCACCACTCGCATCGTCGAGCGGATGGGCAAGTAACGATTACCCGGCAAATCCTGCCGCCTGACATCCGACGCGCCCACCCGGTAACCTTGAAACTGGGATATGGACGTCCAGAAGGCAGCGCTCAAAAGCATGCAGCGAGACCAGGCCCGGTACGAAGAAGCCGCGGCTGAGACCGAGGCTCGCCACAAGGAGGCCCTCGACGGCCTCGAGGCCAAGGCCGAGCAGGACGTGGCCCACATGAAAGAGTTCCACGAAAACCGCACTAAGGAGCTGGCTCACGCCTACGACGTCGAGTTCGCCCACGCCCGCGAATACTACGACCAGCGCATGGACGAGTACCGCCGCGAGCGCGAGACCGAGATGACCGAGATGAAGCGCGAGAAAGAAGAAGAGTTCCGCAAGGTCGAGGCGCGCGAGACCAAGCGCGTGGACGAGTACCGCCGCAATCAGGAGCAGGTGCTCCGCGACCTCCACGGCCAGTACACCAAGGCCGGCGACACCATTAAAGACAACGGCGAGAGCTGAGTCCCGCTCGTTTTATCGGCGCAGCATTCGGTCAAAGAACGCGACCGAGCTCAGGGTAATCCCGAACACCATGCACGAAAAGAACGCCTGCCCGGCGGGCAGCGACTGCACGAGCACTTCGCGAAACGAGTTCGTGTAGAGGTTGTTCAGAAACACCCAGCTAAAGGCGCCCCACGTAAAGCCCACGCCCAGGAGAGCGGGCAGCGAGTTCGTGAACGCGAAGTGGGCGTAGATGATGCCCAGGACCATGGCCAGAACCTCGTGGACGATGACGCCCACCAAGATGCCGGTGCTGTTTCCATAGGCCATGGCCTTGCCGCCCAAGAAGGGAACGGCCGAGATCTTGGCCGGGCCCCAGGCGTCGCCACCAAAGGCCGCCGAGAGCACCATCGAAAACACCAACATGGCCGCCCCCGCGAAGAGTCCGGCACAGGCGCCGGCAATCCAACGGGTCACGTCCTTCTGCGTCCAACGTTCGACCATCTGTCCTTGCATGGGTGGGACTATAGCACCGGCCATTTCGCAAGCCAAGGCTGTGGAATTGCTATAAGATCACCCCATGATCATCGACGCCCACGTGCACGTGTTTCCGGAGATTCCGGCCCCCGCCGGCCTCCAGGAACCCCTCCGGGACCTCCGCCGCAAGGCCCGGGGGCTCCTGGGGCCTTTGGCCCAGGGGTTCCACGCCGTGCAGCCCATGGTCCGACACCTCCCGGGCCCCCTCCGGCAGGGTCTCGAGGAGATCGGCGGCCTGGCGAGCGTCCCCATGCTCGCGCTCGAGGCCAACGCCAAGGACCTGATCGAGGCCATGGACGCGGAGGGCGTCCAAAGAGCCTGGGTGATCGCCCACCCTCCGGCGAGCTCCAACGAGATGGTCTTGGACCTGGCCTCCGGCAACGACCGGTTCATCCCCGTGGTCAACATCCCCGCCGGCACCGACAAGCCGGGGGGAAAGCTCAAGGAGTACGCCCGCAAGGGCGCCAAGGTCCTCAAGATCCACGCGGCCGCCGACGGCGACCCGGTGAGCTCGCCCCGGTACCGCTCACTTCTCACCGCGGCCTCCGAGCTCGGCCTGCCCGTCGTCATCCACACGGGCTGCATCCACCTGAGTCTCCTCTACAAGGATCCGGAGCAGGGCCGCGCCGAACGCTTCGTGCCCTGGTTCGAGAACCATCCCGAGCTCAGGTTCATCCTGGCCCACATGAACTTCAACGAGCCCGTCCAGGCCATGAACCTGTGCGAGGACTTTGCCAACGTCTGGGTCGACACCTCCTGGCAGCCGGCCGAGGTCGTGGCCGAAGCCGTCCGGCGCATCGGCGCCTCGCGCATTCTCTTCGGCTCCGACTGGCCGCTCGGAGGCAAGAACATCCATGCGGGCGTCGAGCGCATCCGCGAGTGCGTCGCCAACGGAGCCATCACGCCCGAGGACTCAGAAAAGATCTTCCACTCCAACGCCGAGGGGCTCATCCATGCCACTTGAGCTCGCGACCCTCTCCGACACGCAGATCCGCACGCTCGAGCCGGACAAGACGCTTTTTCTCTTCGCCGCCGGGGTCTTTGAGGGTCACGGCCCGCACCTGCCGGTGGGACTCGATTTTCTCGAGGCGGGCGAGCTGGCCCGGCGGGTCGCCAAGGGCATCGAGCGCAAGGCCAAGGGGTGGAACGTCGTGCTGCTTCCACCAGCCCCCGTCGGCGTCGACACCGCGAGCGGCGGCGGACTTAGGCTCGCGATCCGCGCGCACGTCGTGCGCGACTGGCTCGTCGACACCTGCCGCGGCCTCTGCCGCGTGGGGTTTAGAAACTTTGCCTGCGTGAGCGGGGGCCTGGGCCCGCGGCAGATGAGCGCCATCGAGGAGGCGGGCACCCTCCTCGCGCGCCGTTACCGGTTTTCGTTCCGCAAGGGCTCCAAACCGCGGCTCTTCTCTCTCTCCGCGCTTTTCGTTACCAAGGCCGACGTCCTCCGCGGGCCGCTCATCCCCGAGCCCCTCGAGCACGGCGGCGCCCGCGACACCTCGGTGGCGCTGCAGATCGCGCCGGATTCGGTCGAAGCCAGTTACAAGGGGCTCTCTTTCGCTGAGAAGACAGGCCGCGGGATGCTCTGGCGCGTCTCAGAAAACCGGCGCGTGGGTCCATCGGCCTACTGGGGCGATCCCTCCAAGGCTTCGGCGGCCGAAGGAGACCGCGAGCTCGACCGTGAGGCCGACAAGATCGTCGAGGAGCTCGTCCCCGCGCTGCTGTCCGGCGAGGCGCCCAGCCGCAAGTTCCGCACGGCGTACTCGTATCTTCCACCCAACCGCAGCTTCTTCTTGGCGTGGATGCTCTTTGTCGCCATGCTCGCCGTCATGGTCGCATGGATGGCGATCTTCGTCGGCGGCTTCACGGGCGGAGAATAGACGTCGAAGGCGCCCCGCTCTGGTGGCGGTGGATGATCTTCTTGAGCCATTCGGCCGAGCCGGTGAGCTTTCTCTCAAAGGTTTCATAGTTGACCGAGATCAGTCCAAACCGCGGCTTGAACCCCTTAATCCACTCAAAGTTGTCCAAGAGCGACCAGTAGTAGTAGCCGCGGACGTCGATCCCTTCTTCGAGGCACTGGGCCACCGCCCCGAGATGGGACTTCAGGTATCCGGGCCTGAGGCTGTCTTCTTTGTCGGCGATCCCGTTCTCGGTGACGTAGATGGGCAACCCGTACGAGGCCGCCATGCGGATCATGCGCTTGAGACCCTCGGGGTGCAGGGCCCAGTCCATGTCGGTGACGGGCTCCTTTCGCCGGGCAAACGATACGCCCACGGGGATCCCCTGCAGGTTCTGGTCGCTGGCATCCCGGGGCCTGAAGCTGAGATAGGCCTTGGTGTAGTAGTTGACGCCGATGAAGTCGGCGGTCTTGCGGCCCAACGCCTTCTTCACGGGCTCTGGTTTAGGAACGAGACCGGGGACCCCAAACCGCTGCCGGCGGCCCGTCACGGCGTCGAGCCACGCCTGGTTGTAAAAGCGCCAGAACACTCGCTGCAGCAGGCGCTCGACCGGGTGCCACCAGCGGTCGGGCATGAGGTCGATCATGTTGTGCGCAAGGCCCACCTGCACGGGGTGATCCTTCCACGGTCCCTGGCGTTCGTGCGTCTTGGCGTGGGCGTGGATCAGGTCATAGGCTTTGACGTGCGCGCGCAGAAGGTTGCGGCACGCCTGCGACGCCCCCTTCGGGTTGAACTCCGCGGGCGGCATGAACTTGCCCAGGTAACTCCCCACGACGAGCACCATGGGCTCGTTGAGCGTGCACCAGAGCGGGATCCTGGGCCCGATGGCCTCGAGCACCTTCTCGACAAAGACGGCGAAGCGGCCCGCCGATTTCTCGTTGGTAAACCCGCCGTCCTCGGCAAACCACTGGGGCGACGTAAAGTGGTGGAGCGTCGCCATGGGGAGCAGGCCCCGGCGCTCGCACTCGGCGACGAGTTCCACGTACCAGTCCAAGGCCTTCTGGTCCCAGCGTCCCTTTCTGGGTTCCACGCGGGACCATTCGATCGAGAACCGATAGGTGTTGAGACCCAAGCTTTCGGCGAGCTTGAGGTCTTCTTTGTAGCGATGCCAGTGGTCGGTGGCGGCGCCGGAGCGGACTCCGCCCTCGATGTTTCCTTTTTCTTCCCAGGCCCACCAGTCGTTGTGGACGTTACCGCCCTCGACCTGATGACTGCTGGTAGCCGCCCCCCACAGAAACGGGCGCTGGATCTTGGTCGTGTTGCTGCTCATCGCCGGCCCCTTCTACGCGTCCGCCCCGGAGCAGGCGCAGCTTCTGGCCACGCCATTCGACCGTGCTTCCGCAGGCGATGGCCAGCCAGAGCGCCGGCGCCAGGAGTTCCCTGGTGAGCCACGCGGTGGGGACCGTCGCCTCAACCCTTCCATGCAGTCTATGCACCATCATGCCGTCGCACAACGCCCAGACGCTGAGATGCAGGGCCATGAAGGGGGCGAGAGGAAAAGAGATGAGGCTCTCCAGGCTCGCGGCTCCGATGAGCCCCGAGACCAGGGCGCCCAGGAGCAGCACCTCGACCGCGAACACGCCCGGGCCGTGGCACTTGCGGATGCGGCCCCATCTGAGCTGGCGCTTCCAGTAGTCCACGACCGAAAAGTCGCCCAGGTGCTGCAGCACCGGCGTTGAGGCCACGCGCACGCGGCGGCCGATCTCCTCCATGCGTTTGCCCAGCACAAAGTCCTCGGCCAGGTAGTCGGCGAGGGCCGCCATTCCACCAAAGCGGTCGGCGTCCGACCGCCTGAACATCATGGCCTTGCCGGTCACGCAGGCTTCGCCCAGGGAGTCGGCGACAAAGGTGCCGCGCGTGTAGAAGGTTTCCAGGGCGAGGGCTTCCATGCGGCCCCCCAGTCCCCGGGCCCCGCGACCACTGAACACGGCCGTCACCACACCGGTGCCGTCACTGTTCAGTTCTCGGGCCAGACTGGCTAGAAAGCCGGGCTCCGCGCGGGTGTTACTGTCACTCACCAGAACGACGTCGTACTTGGCCCGGGCGTAGCCCTTGACCAGGTTGCAGACCTTGGGATTGACGCCCACGTCGGGCGCGCCCGTGAACAAGCGGGCCGGCACGTGCGGGTAGCGGCGCATGAGGTCGCGCACCACGGCCGCCGCCGGATCCCAGCGGTCTTTGACCGAGAAGATCAGCTCGTACTCAGGATAGCTCTGGCGAAAAAAGCTTTCGAGATTCAGCTCGAGCCCGTCGTCCACGCCCTTCAAGGGCTTGAGGATCGTCACGGGAGGGAGGCCGTCGGTTGATGGGGGAGTGCCGGAGGGAAGGACGCGCCCCGCGGGTCCGGTAGAGGGAAGGACGCGCCCCGCGCGTCCGGAAGACAGACGCATGCGCTTGAGACTGAGCACCGTACCGGCCACCTGCAAGGTGACCGCGAGCGCCCAGATGGCCAATCCTAGCCAGTTCCACGGGTGTGAACCCATATCCGATACCCTTCCTTCCCATGGTCAGTATCGGGACCCCCCATGGGGATTGGGTCAGGAGAGGGTGAGTAATCGGTTAGGACACAAGCATTTGGATTGACTGGTCTTTATCCCCCCGCGTGATAGGCTTGGGGGCATGTCCGCCGCCCCGTGGGAGCTCCCCCTCAACCGCCGCGTCTTCGTGTCCCGCACCCTCAACCTCAACGCCATCCGGGCCGTGGGGTTCGACATGGATTACACCCTGGTCCTCTACGACGAGAACAAGCTCGAGGATCTGGCGTTCAAAGGCGCGGTGGAATTTCTGGTCCGCGAGCGCGGGTACCCGGCCTCTTTGCGCGACCTCAAGTTCTCGCCCGAGAAGGTGGTGCGGGGGCTCGTCGCCGACAAGCACCTCGGCAACCTCGTCAAGATCAACCGCTTTGGCTACGTCAAAGCCGCTCTCCACGGCGACCACTTCTACAGCCTAGACGAGGTGAGAAAGATCTACTCAAACGACCTCGTCACCTTCTCGGATCCGCGCTTTGAGATGGCGCACACGCTGTTCTCGCTCTCGACGTGCTTTCTGTACTGCCAGCTCGTGCGTCTGTCCGACGGCAAGGCCGACTTCGAGGAGATGTACCGGCACGTGGACGAGGCCATCGGCCACGCCCACCGCGAGGGTTACATCAAGAGCCGCATCATGGAGCGTCCGCAGGACTACGTGCTGCGCGACCCCGAGTACGCGACGACGCTCAGGATGTTCAAAACCTTCGGAAAAAGGCTCGTTTTGGTGACCAACTCCGAGTGGGAGTTCACCCAGGCCATGATGAGCTACTCGTACGATTCGTATCTGCCCCAGGGCACGACGTGGCGGGATCTCTTTGATGTCGTGGTGGTGAGCGCGACCAAGCCCCAGTTCTTCACCGAGCGTAACCGGTTCTTTGAAGTCATCCCAGAAAGCGGCCACCTCAAGAATCTGCGCGGCCCTTTGACGGCCGGCCGTGTGTACCAGGGCGGCAACGCCCAGGCGATCGAGGATTTCTTAGGATTCAACCGCAGCCAGATCCTGTACGTGGGCGATCACATCTACTCGGACGTGCTGACGTCCAAGAAGTCCTCCAAGTGGCGCACCATGCTCGTGATCACGGAGCTCGAAAAAGAACTCGAGGCCGCAGCCAAAGCCCAGCCCACACTGGCCAAGATCCGCGAGGCCATGGCGCGCAAAGAAGTGCTCGAGCTCGAGGCGAGCTACCTGAGGCGCGTGCATGCCAACGAGGAGTTCAGGGGCCACGAGGGCAAGTCCCGAAAGGTCGACGAGGGGGCCCTCAAGAGTGAGCTCACGCAGCTCGACGGCCAGCTCGCCGGACTCATTAAGGATTACGAAAAGCACTTTCACCCCTACTGGGGCGAGCTTCTCTGGAGCGGAAACGACAAGAGCCACCTGGCCGTGGTCATCGAGCGGTACGCCTGTACCTTCACGTCCAAGTTCTCTAATTTGTTGAGCTATTCGCCGGCTCATTACTTTCGCCCGCCCACCAAGTCCTACTTCTAATCTCGCCACTTGTTATCAGCACGCCGCGTCATGGGGTCGTGGCAATCTGGTTTTACAAACGAACCATCGGAGACGGTTTCCGAGTCTTTTCCGTCTCCGAACCTCGCAACCCGACCCTGCCTCATTCCGAAAGGAATGGGGCAGGGGACGGGCTGAGCCCAGCTGCAAACCCTATCTCCTGCGTTCTCCGCGCTCGCGCTCCCGCAGCCTACTGACTAGTAGGCTTTGGTCGGGTTCGCTTGTGCGGCCTTGGGGCTGGCTTTCCTCGCACAGGCTCACTTGCTCAACTTCCCCAGAAACCCGACCGATACAGTCCTTAGGTATGCAGCGTCCAGCCATCACCGTCATTCTTGTGGCACTCGGGGTTGTGGCCGCCGTCGAAGGCGCCGTCGTCCTGCGCGTGATCCAGAGCGCTT
Source organism: Bdellovibrionota bacterium (assembly GCA_035495495.1). Taxonomy (GTDB): domain Bacteria; phylum Bdellovibrionota; class UBA1018; order UBA1018; family JADZFF01; genus JADZFF01. Next base: position 190 of record DATJFU010000203.1, on the reverse strand, counting down.
CGAACGCGGCTGAGTGGATGTCGGTCGAACAGTCGCTCGCGCAAGAGACTTCGTCGCTCGCCCGCCGGGTGATGGCCGATCCGTATCGCCGGCCCGCCGCCTCGGATGACGACACGGACACGGCCCGCACCACCGCCGCCGGTCCGGAGCGCGCGGCCGCGTTAGGTGCTGAAAGCCCCGCGATCCGCGC
>DATJFU010000202.1:0-5788 GCA_035495495.1 Bdellovibrionota bacterium | reverse complement strand
CCATCGGCCTGGGTGGAGATCAGGGCCGTATTAAAAATACGGGCCAGGTGATCACCCTTGGATAGGGAATCGGACGAAGACAAGGAAGCACTCCCTGTGGCGGTGTCGAGGTGAATGGTTTCAACGTTGGGGGTCATGCGTACCAGGCGTGCGAACATAACCCTAATCTAGGGGCTGTCAAAGGGGGCGTCCCCGAAAATCCTGTCAAGGAGAATTCCCCGAGTGGTAAAGGAAACCCATGCGCGAAAATTTGGAATATGACTTTGCTTCCCGCCACATCGGCCCCCGCGACACCGACGCCGCCGAAATGTTGAACCTCCTTGGTTACGCCTCACTGACCGAATTGATCGAGGCCACGGTTCCGTCGGACATCCGCATGAAGGGCGCCCTCGACGTGGGCGCCGCCGAGTCCGAGAACGAAGCGCTCGCTCATCTGCGGCGGATCGTTTCCAAGAACCGCGTGGTGCGTTCGCTCATCGGGATGGGCTACTCGGGCAGCTACATCCCCGGCGTCATCCAGCGAAATGTTCTCGAGAACCCCGGCTGGTACACGCAGTACACGCCCTATCAAGCTGAGATCTCCCAGGGCCGCCTTGAAGCGCTCCTCGGCTTTCAGACCGTCGTGACGGAGCTGACGGGCCTGCCCGTCGCCAACGCATCGCTTTTGGACGAGGCCACCGCCGGCGCCGAGGCGATGACCATGCTCCATGGCGAGTCAGCGGATCCCTCCGCTTGTTTCTTTGTCCACGATCGTTGCCATCCGCAGACCCTCGCCGTGGTCAAGACCCGAGCCGAAGCCCTCGGCATCGCGGTCAAAACGGGTTCGGTCCAGGATCTCGCCGCCCATTCAGGGCCGGTGTTCGGGACCCTGTTTCAATGGCCCGACACGACGGGCGCGCTCTTTGATCCCAAGGCCTGGGTCTCGGCGGCACAGTCCAAGTCCGCGAAGGTGGCGGTGGCCACGGATCTTCTCTCTCTCTGTCTCCTCGAGGCGCCCGGAACCTGGGGCGCCGACATCGCCGTCGGCAACTCGCAGCGATTTGGCGTGCCGCTCGGTTTTGGCGGCCCCCACGCGGCGTACATGGCTTGCAAGGACGAGCTCAAGCGCCGCCTGCCGGGCCGCATCGTCGGGATCTCCAAGGACGCCGATGGCCGCCCCGGCCTGAGGCTCGCGCTCCAAACCCGCGAGCAGCATATCCGGCGGGACAAGGCCACGAGCAACATCTGCACCGCCCAAGTCCTCCTCGCCGTGATGGCGGGGATGTACGCGGTGTACCACGGCCCCCGCGGCCTCAAGGCCATCGCCAGCCGGGTCCACGGCCAGGCGGGTCTCCTCGCCGCGGGCCTCGCGACCTTGGGTCACAAGGTGGAATCCGCCACCTTCTTTGACACGGTCTGCGTCCGCGTGCCCAAGGCCCGCCGTGACGCGATCGTGAAGGCGGCCCTCGCCTCCGGACTCAACCTGCGGCCCCTGGGGGACGACGGCATCAGCATCGCCCTCGACGAGCGGACTCAGGCGCCCGAGCTCCAGCTCGTGCTCGACGCCTTTGCCGAAGGCAAGCAGGCCCCGCGCACGGCGTCACTCAAGCCCCAAGAAAGTTCCATCGAGGCCAAGGGCCTCGGTCGCAGAACGGAGTACCTCACGCAGGAGGTGTTCAACCTGCACCACTCCGAGACCGAGATGCTCCGCTACATCCGGCGCCTCGAGTCCAAGGATCTCTCGCTGACGACGTCCATGATCCCCTTGGGCTCATGCACCATGAAACTTAACGCGAGCTCCGAGATGTTTCCCGTGAGCTGGCCGGAGATCTCGGACATCCACCCGTTCGTTCCGCAGGATCAGGCACAAGGGTACCGGGATCTCTTCAAGGATCTCGAGGGACTGCTCGCGCGTATCACCGGCTACGCGGCGGTATCGCTCCAACCCAACGCGGGTTCGCAGGGCGAATACGCGGGTCTTCTCGTGATCCGCAGGTACCTGCAGAAGAAGGGCCAGGGCCATCGTCAGGTCTGCCTGATCCCGCAGTCCGCCCACGGCACGAACCCCGCCAGCGCCGTGCTGGCCGGCATGAAGGTCGTGGTCGTCAAGTGCGACGCGGGCGGCAACATCGACGTGGCCGACCTCAAGGCCAAGATCGCCGAGAACGCGGGCCAGGTCGCGGCGATGATGGTGACGTACCCGTCGACCCACGGCGTGTTTGAGAGGCCGATCCGCGAAATCTGCAAACTCGTGCACGATGCGGGCGGCCAGGTCTACATGGACGGCGCCAACATGAACGCGCAGGTCGGCCTCTGCCGCCCCGGCGACTTCGGGCCGGACGTGATTCACCTCAACCTGCACAAGACGTTCTGCATTCCGCACGGCGGCGGCGGTCCGGGCATGGGCCCGATCTGCGTCAAAGAACATCTCGCGGCGTTTCTCCCCGGCCACCCCGTGGTGAACATGGGTGGAAGTGAAGGCATCGGCGCCGTCTCGGGCGCTCCGTGGGGCAGCCCCAGCATTCTGCCGATTCCGTGGATGTACATCCGCATGATGGGCGGCGAGGGCCTCAAGAAGGCGACCGAGATCGCGATCCTGAACGCCAACTACATCGCCAAGCGACTCGAGAAGTACTACCCGGTGCTCTATCGCGGCGAAAAGGGCTGCGTGGCCCACGAGTGCATCATCGACCTCAGGCCCCTCAAGGCGACCTCAGGCGTCGACGTCGAGGACGTGGCCAAACGCCTGATGGACTACGGGTTTCACGCTCCCACCATGTCGTTTCCGGTGGCGGGCACGCTCATGATCGAGCCCACGGAGAGCGAGTCCAAGGGCGAAATCGACCGCTTCTGCGACGCGCTCATCGCGATCCATGGTGAGATTCAGATGGTCGCGAGCGGCAAGCTCGACAAGAAGGACAACCCCCTCAAGAACGCGCCCCACACCGCACGCCGGGTTCTGGCCACCGAGTGGAATCATCCTTACACGCGAGAAGAAGCCGTGTTCCCGGCACCGTGGATCAAGGAGCACAAGTTCTGGCCCGCGTCGGCGCGGATCGACAATGCCTACGGCGACCGGAACCTGATCTGCACCTGTCCTCCGACCGAGGACTACTGAGGAATTAGAGCGAAGCGACGAGCTTCTCGTAGGCGGCCGCGTCCATCAGGTGCGCGGCGCCGTCGGCGCTCGTGAGCTCGATCTTGACGAGCCAACCGCCGTCGTGGGGCTCTTTGTTGATCGTGCCCGGATCGTCGACCAGGTCCGAGTGCACCTCGATCACCTTGCCGTCCACCGGCGAGTAGAGGTCGGAGACGGCCTTGACGCTCTCGACGACTCCAAAGGCCTCGCCCTTCTTGAGGGTGCGTCCCACTTTGGGGAGCTCCAAGAACACCACGTCGCCCAACGAGCTCTGGGCGTGGTCCGTGATGCCCACCGTGACGGTCTTACCCTCGACGCGGGCCCATTCGTGATCCTGCGTGTATTTGTATTCTTTGGGAAAGCGCATGTCCGATGACTCCTATTTCTTCTGATTCACAAAAGGCGTGGGGACGATCTTGGCTTTGACCGGCGTACCCCGGATCTCGACCGAAACGTCGGTGCCCGCGGCGGCGTGGTCCGCGCGGACATAGGCGATGCCGATGGCCTTCTTGAGGGACGGCGACTGGGTGCCGCTCGTCAGAACGCCCAGGGCCTCGCGGCCGTCGGCGGTCAGAACCCGGTAACCTTGGCGCGGAATCCCGCGATCGAGCACCTCGAGGCCGACGAGCTTTCTCGCGGGGCCTGCGGCCTTGATCTTCTCGAGGGGACCGCGGCCGACAAAGTCGCCCTTGTCGAACTTGACGACCCAGCCCAGCCCCGCTTCGAGCGGATTGGTCTCGTCGGCGAGCTCGTGCCCGTAGAGGGGATACTTCATCTCGGTCCTGAGCGTGTCGCGCGCGCCGAGGCCGCAGGGCTTGAGGCCCATGGGCGTCCCGGCCTCGATCAGCGCCTTCCACACCGTGGGGCCGTCCTTCCACGGACAATAGACCTCAAAGCCGTCCTCGCCCGTGTAACCGGTGCGGGCCAAAATGGCCGTGATGGACCCGCAGACCTTGCCCTCGGCAAAGCGGTAGGTCTTGATGTCCGATAGCCGCGTCTCGGTCAGCTTTTGAAGAATCGCTTCGGCCTTGGGTCCCTGCACGGCGATCTGGGTGTATTCCGCGCTGTGGTTCTCGAGCTTGAGACCCGAGAAGCGCGAACGGTTGTCGTTGAGCAGACCCTGAAAGTGTTTGAAATCCTTGTCCGTGTTCGACGCGTTGACGACCACGAGAAAGCGGTCATCGGCGCGGCGGTAGATCACGAGATCGTCCACGATTCCACCGCTCGGGTGGCAGAGGACGTTGTACTGGGCCTGGCCGACGGCGGTCTTGCTCACGTGGTTGGTGACGGCAAAATCCAGGAACGCGGCGGCGGACGGGCCCTCCACGTGGAACTCGCCCATGTGGCTCACGTCAAAGAGGCCGGCGGCGCCTCGGCAGGCGAGGTGCTCGTCGATGATCCCCGTGTACTGGACCGGCAGCTCCCAACCGCCAAAGTCCACCATCCGCCCGCCCAAGCGGACGTGCTCGTCGAAAAGGGCCGTGCGTTTCAGCATGCGATATCAGGTCTACACAGCGGATTATGGCGTGTCCACGGCCATTTGGCGCTGTTCGGCGGCAAAAACCGTGTTGGCGAGGAGCTGGGCGATGGTCATGGGACCCACCCCGCCGGGGACGGGGGTCAGGGCGCCGGCGACCTTCGCGACCGCCTCAAAATCCACGTCGCCGACCACCTTGCCCTCGGAGGTGCGATGGATGCCCACGTCGATCACGGTGGCGCCCGGTTTGACGTAGCTGGCGTCGACCATCCCCCGTTTACCCGCCGCAACAACGAGGAGGTCGGCCTGGCGGGCGAGTTCCTTCAGGTTCTTGGTTCGGCTATGGCAGTGGATCACGGTCGCGTCCGCGTGGAGCAGGAGCTGGGCCATGGGCTTACCGACGATGGAGCTTCGGCCGATCACGCACGCGGTTTTGCCGGCGGGCGAGATTCCGTAGTGCTTGAGGATCTCCATCACCCCGGTCGGAGTGCAGGGCTGCAGGCACGGGCGATTGAGGCAGAGCAGGCCCACGTTCTCGGGGTGGAACGCGTCCACGTCCTTGAGGGGGTGAACCCAGCGCATCACGTCGTCTTCGGAGAAATCCGGCGGCAGGGGCCTCTGGATCAGGATCCCGTCGACCCGGTCGTCGCGATTGAGTTTCTGAATCGCCTCGCGAACTTCTTCGGGGCGGGCGGTGGCGGCGAACTTGAGGGTCTGGTGATCGAGACCGAGTTCGACCGCCTTTTTGCCCTTGCTCGTGGTGTAGATGACGCTGGCCGGGTCGTCGCCGACCAGGACGACCACGAGCTGGGCCTTTCGGCCGTGGCGTGAGGCAAAGACGGCGGCCCGTTCACGGGTTCTCGCGCCCATGGCTTCGGCCACGGGCTTGGCGGCAAGGAGCAGCATGGAACCCGTATACCATGACTGGGTGGGCAGAAAATCACTAGAAAAGTGGGCGTATTCTGCCGCCAGCGGAAAATCTTACTGGGTACCCGGGGTCCGTGATTACGCGTTAACCCCGCGCCCCCGTAGGCAAAGGCTAAAGTTAACCCATCGGCATGCCGATTGCTTTTGCTTGTCTTAGGCGCGGGCACCCAAGGATCGGGAGCTCGCAAGGGTAGTACTCAGGGAGGGGAACCATTTGGCCAATGGCATCTGGCCATCCGTATCGGGCGCCATCGCCAGGAGTCAGG
>DATJFU010000201.1:0-3440 GCA_035495495.1 Bdellovibrionota bacterium | reverse complement strand
GACGCGGGCCACTTCGGGGCCCTCGGCGCCGGCCGCGATGGCCAGATTCGCCGCGTGGAGCTGCATGTGACCTTTGACGATGCCCACGGTCGCCAGGGCCCGGAGGGCGCCCAGGTTCTGCACGAGGCCCGTCGCGGCGCTGATCCGGGCGAGGTCCTCGCCCCTTTCCACGCCCAAAATCTTGAGGCAGACCCGAGCCATGGGATGCACGCGGGTCACCCCGCCGACGACACCCACGGCGAGCGGCATCTCGAGGCGGCCGACCAGGTCGGGCCCCTCCATGCGCCAGGTGCTCAAGGGCTTGTAACGGCCGCTGCGGCCCGCGTACGCGTGCGCGCCGGCTTCGACCGCGCGCCAGTCGTTGCCCGTCGCGACGAGGACGGCGTCGACGCCGTTCAAGATGCCCTTGTTGTGGGTGCATGCGCGGTAGGGGTCGGCTTCGGCAAAGCGCCAGGCTTCTTCGATGCCGCGGCCCACGCCCGGGTCCACGTTACGAACCACCACCTCGGCCCCGGCCAGGCGACCGTCCATGAGGTTGGACAGGATGCAGAGGCCGACCTTTTCGCCGGTGAGCTCTTCGATGCGAGGCTTGAGGGCCTCGCAGACCTGGTTGATGAGGTTGGCGCCCATCGCGTCGACCGGGTCGCAGTGCACGTGGAGCACGAGCATGCGCGTGTCGCCGCCCTCGGGGCGGTCGAGATCGCGCACGCTCAGGTCTCGCACGCCGCCTCCGCGGGCCACGAGCCCGGGTACGATGCGGTTGGCGAGGGCCATGAGCTCGTCCCGGCGCGAATCGAGGATGCGGCGGGCCCGCTCCACGTCGCGCACCGACGGCATCTGCACCTGACCGATGATGATGCGGCCCTTGCTCCAGGTGGTGATGCTGCCGGCGGTCCGGATCCACTTGGCCGCGGCGCTCGCCGCCGCGATGATCGAGGTCTCTTCGACCGCCATGGGGATCATGACATCCCGACCGTCGATCTTGAAATGCGTGGCTACGCCGAGCGGGATCGGAAAATACCCCACGGCGTTCTCGATGAGGTTTTCGGCGATCGCCGGATCGATGGGCGTCTTGCCCGAAAGCACGGCAACCTCTTCGGTGGTCAGACCAGCGGCGACACGCACCTTCTCGATGCGCTGCTCGCGGCTCATCCGGTGAAAACCGGACATCAGATCACGGTCCATAGGTCCCCATTTCCCCTCAGCTCCGCGGGCGATGCGGCACCGGTGCAGAACAGCGCGGTGCGGAACTCGAATTCAATGGTCTCCATCCACTTCTCGAGCGAGCCCGACTCTTCGGCCAGTGCCGCTTGGAGGGCGGGCTGGGCAAATCCCACGCGGCGGGCGCCCAAGGCGACCAGCTTGGCGGCATCGAGCCCGGTACGGACGCCGCCCGAGGCCCAGGTCTCGACCGAGGCCAGGGCCTTGCGCGCGTTCAGCACCGCGTCCACGGTGGGCACGCCCCACTCGGCAAAGGTCTCGGAGGCGCGGGCACGGACAGGGTCATGTCCCGCGCGGGCGCCTTCGATGCGGCCCCAATGGGTTCCACCCAAGCCGCTCACGTCGAGGGCCGCGAGCCCGCATTCCGAAAGGCGCGAAAGCGTCCGGCCCGAAAATCCGCAGCCCGCTTCCTTGAGCACCACGGGGATGCCCAGGTTTCGGCCCAGAAACCGGCAGAGCCGCGCGAGGCGCTCGACCGAGCCCGCGAACCGAGGAGTCCCCTCGGGCTGGATCGCCTCCTGAAGGGGATTGGTATGAATACAGAGCGCCTGGGGCCCGAGCGGCTCGAGCACCCGAGCCACGTCCTCGTCCGAGGCGGTGAGCACCTGGCTGATGCCCAGGTTGGCCAGGATCACGAGATCCGGAAACAGCGCGCGCAGTTCGCGCCACCGATCGACCGAGCCGCCGCCCTCGAGGTCCCGGCGAAGGGAGCCGACCCCCAGGGCCCAACCACGCGACTGGCAGGCGGCCGCGAAGAGGTGATTGAGGGTGGGCGCGCGGTCGTGCCCGGCGGTCATCCCCGAAACATAAAAGGGAGTCGAAAGCGGAGTCCCCAGGCAAGGCTCGGCGAGCGAGATCTGATCCCAGTCCAAGTCCGGGAGCGCATCGTGCGACAGGCGGACGCGGTCCAGTCCCGCGAGGCCCTGAGCTTGATTCTTGGGATCCAGGGCGTGGACCAGGTGGTCCCGTTTCCGCTGCTCGAAGAGCGGAGTTTGCTGCATAGCCCCAGAACCCTACACCCAAAGACCCCGCCTAGCCATGGTAAGTTGGCGGAATGAGGCTCCGTCAGCCCAGCCGCCGCCAGGTCCTCCTGGCGCTAGCTGGGGCGGCCGTCACGGCCCAAATCCTATTGCTTTCGCCGTCTTCCCTGGAGCACCCGGGGGGCCCGCTGGGCGAACGCCCCCTCCGGCGGGACGACCTGCGCCGCCTCATCGTCCCCAACGGCGAAGCCCTGGCTCCCGGAATCCCGGAGGACAAGGTCCCCAACTACAACGTGGAGGATTTTCATTACCTCTCGTCGAGCGGAGGCAAACGGCAGTGGAAGATCCTGGCCGCGCGGGCGCACATGTACACCCAAGAAAACCTCGTCCACGCCTCCTCGACGCAGGCCTACCTCTACAGCGACGGGGCGGCCCCGGCGGACCCCCAGGGGCGCCCCCCCGCTCCCCGTCCCGGCGTGAGCGCGGACGACCAGAACGCGGTCATCATCACCGCGCGCGAAGCCAAGTATTCGACCAACAGCAAAGAACTCGAGATGTACGGCCAGGTGATGACTTCGTTTCCTGACGGACTGACGCTACGGTCGGAGTACATGCGATACGACTCCGCGACGCGCGCCCTGCACGTCCCGACGGATTATCCGGTGGCGGGCGAGAGCAGCCCCGGCGACGGCAAGCTCGTGCGGTTCAAGAGCCGGGGCATGGATTTTCCGCTCCAATCGTCGGCCATCATTTTGCCGGAGACGGTGGAATTTGAGATGTCCCGCCTGGACGGCACCTCGGGGCAGACGGCGCGGGTCAAGTCCAAGGGCAAGCAGGCCGGCATCCCCGATACGACGCGGATCCTGGCGGACCGGTGCGAGATCTACCGCGAAGAACGGCGGGCCCATTTCTCGATGAGACCCGAGAGGCCGGCCTCGGAGCGATTTGTCCGCGTGGCCCAGCCCCGGCTGCACCTGCAATCCCGCGAGGTCACGCTTTTCTACCAGGAGCTGGACCGGCGGCTGAAGTACATGAACGCCAGCCAGGACGTAGCGATCAAGGAAGAGGGCGACGAGGGGGATCCCATCCGTTACGCCACGGCCGGCCAGGCGGATTTCGACACCCAGGTGAACCGGATCTTTCTCAGCCAGCTTCCCCAGGTGTATCAAGATAACGACACCGTGACCGGCGAAGTGGTGACCATCTACCGGGACACGGACATCGTGGAAGTGGAACAGA
>DATJFU010000200.1:0-8068 GCA_035495495.1 Bdellovibrionota bacterium | reverse complement strand
CACTACGCCTGGGCGCTCAAGGCCTCGGATGACCGCCTCCAATGGGAAGTCCTCAACCGGGTCCACCGGCTGCTCAACGCCGAGAACAAGAAGAGAGACTGAAGCCTTAGGCGAAGTAGCTGTTGGGGATCTCGATCCCGTAGTTCTTGAGCGTTTCGAGAACCTGCGGCACCAGTCCCAGGGACTTGAAGCGTCCGGCGGCCCCTGAGGGATCGTTGGGGTCCGGTTCGAACGTGAAGATGTCCTGCAGGGTGATGGTGTCGTTCTCCATCCCCGTGATCTCCGAGATGGCCGTCACGCGACGGTGTCCGCTCCTGAAGCGTTGAACCTGCACCAGAAGATCGAGGGCCCGCACCATCTGCTGTCGAATGGCCTTGATCGGGAGCTCGACTCCCGCCATGAGGCAGAGGGTTTCGAGGCGGATCAGCGCGTCCCGCGGCGTGTTGGCGTGGATCGTGGTCATCGAACCGTTGTGGCCCGTGTTCATGGCCTGAAGCATGTCGAGCGCCTCGCTTGAACGGCACTCGCCGATCAGGATCCGGTCCGGGCGCATCCTGAGCGCGTTGGCGACCAGATGGGTCGCCGTGATCGCCGCCGAGGTGGCCGAAGGCGGCCGCGTCTGGAGCCGCACGCTGTTCTCATGATGGAGCAGAAGCTCGGGGGTGTCCTCGATGGTCACCAGCCGCTCTCCCTTGGGGATCAGGTCGATGAGTCCGTTCATCAGCGTGGTCTTACCGGATCCGGTTCCACCCGAGATGAGGATGTTGGCGCGACCCACGACGCAGGCGTTGAGAAAGTAGGCCATGCGCTGGCTGAGGAGCCCCTTGCCCATGAGCTCCTCGAGGGTGTGGCGCTTGGGAAACTTTCGGATCGTCACGCACGGGCCCGCGGTGGTGACGGGCTGGGTGACGATGTTCACGCGGGATCCGTCGGCGAGGGCGACGTCGAGATAAGGATTTTCTGGGCTGATCACGCGGCCCGTGACGTCGAGGATGCTGCGGACGAGGCGATTGAGCTCCTCGATGCTCGAGACCGCCATGCCGGAGCTCATCAGCCGTCCGCCTTTTTCGACCATGACGTTTCTGACGTCGTTGATCATGACCTCGGTCACGTCGGGGTCCGCCATCAGCGGATTGAGGGGCCCAAAGTCGGGCATGCGGAGGTGGGCGGCGAGGGGGCGAGGCGCGGGGCCGGGCCGGGCCGCGGCCTGCTGAGGAGCCGGGGCAGGGTGCTGAACGGGGTGCGCCGAATGTGGCGCCGCATGGGTCTGGGCTCCCGCCGGGAGCGGAATGGCGCTCGCCGGGACGAAGGCGCGGGGCGAAGGGCGCACGCCGGGGATCGGAGGCTGGGTCTGCGGCGCCTCAAGGCCCGGATTCGTGACTTCTTCATGGTCGTCGAGGGCCGGCGGGTCATCGACCGCCGTCAAATTTCTACCGGCCGGATTCTCAAGCGCCGGTGGAAATCCTCTGGGTTTGGACGCGGGCGTGCTCAAAGGTCGTACACCTCTTCTACCCGATCGGTTCATGGGCTCCCGTTCTTGACTCCGTGCTAACCTGATCCTGGGGTGGCGGAGCACGAAGGCGAAAGCGATAGCGGCGCGGTAGCGGTGGAGACGGGCAAGCCCCGGACCGCCGAGCCGCCCAAGTACGCCGTGATCCTCCATAATGACGACTACACCACTATGGAATTCGTGATCGAAGTCCTGCAGCGCTTCTTCCATAAATCGGGAGAAGAAGCGTCAGCCATCATGCTCAAGGTGCACCACGAGGGCCGCGGAGTGGCAGGCGTTTATACCTTTGAAATCGCGGAGACGAAGGTGGCCCAAGTCATGCAACATTCGCGATCGCGAGGGTTTCCGCTGAGATGCACGGCGGAGCCCCAGGGATAAAGATGGCGGGGGCGCCCCATTTGACAGGGGTATGACCGTGCCCATCTTTATTACGTAGGGTTTGGACGCGGGAGGAAGAGGGAGGTAATGGCCATGATCGGACCCAAAGCAGAAGAGGTGCTCAACCGAGCGGTCCGCTACGCCTTTGAGCGCCAGCACGAGTACTTTACCCTCGAGCATGTCCTCCTGAGCCTGTTGGATGAGCCCGAGATCCTCGAGATCGTCCAGGCCTGTGGTGGAAGTTACACCGAACTCAAGAAGCAGCTCGAAGAGCACCTGGACAAAGAGGTCCCAAAGAACCGTCGTGCTCCCGGTGACGAAGACGAAGAAGGCGAACGGGTCCAGCACCCCGTTGCGACTTTGAGCATCCAGCGGATGATCCAGCGAGCGCTGTTTCACGTGCAGTCCGCGGGCAAGGATCACATCACGCCGCAGGACCTCTTCGTGGCCCTGTTTCAATCCAAGGATTCGCACGCCCTTCACCTGCTCACCAAGCAGGGGATCCAGCGCCTCGACGTTTTGAACTACATCAGCCATGGGCCGCAGGCCGACAGCGTGGAGGATTCCAAGGCGTCGGCGTCGGATCCGGACGACGGGCCGGTGGGCGAGGCCCCCGGCGCCCAAGGCCGCGGGCGTGGTGAGGCCGGCAAGCCCAACCGCGACACCCTCGCGCAGTACACGGTCAACCTCAACGACATGGCCAACAAGGGCAAGGTCGATCCCCTGGTGGGACGCGACGTCGAGCTGGAGCGAATGATCCAGACCCTTTGCCGCCGCCGCAAGAACAACCCGATCCTCGTGGGTGAGGCGGGCGTGGGCAAGACCGCCTTGGCCGAGGGCTTGGCCCTCAGAATCGTCGACGGCAACGTGCCCGAACTTTTGAAGAAGGCCGAGGTTTACTCCCTGGATCTGGGAGCCCTCCTCGCCGGCGCCCGGTTCCGCGGCGACTTTGAGCAGCGCCTCAAGAAGGTGTTGCAGGCCCTGGAGCAGCGTAAGGAAAAGGGCGCGTACCCGATTCTCTTCATCGACGAGATCCATACGATCGTGGGCGCGGGGGCCGTCACGGGCGGGGTGCTCGACGCGGCGAACCTGCTCAAGCCGTTTCTGTCGCGCGGAGAGATCCAATGCATCGGATCGACCACCTACGCCGAATACCGCAACGTGTTTGAGAAGGACCATGCCCTGGCCCGCCGGTTTCAGAAGATCGAGATCAACGAGCCCAGCCAGGACGAGGCCATCAGGATTCTCGAAGGCTTGAAGGGGCGGTTCGAAAAATTTCACGGCGTGACCTACACGCCAGAAAGCATCCGCACGGCGGTGGATCTGTCGTCCAAGCACATCACGGACCGGTTTCTCCCGGACAAGGCCATCGACGTGATCGATGAGGTCGGTGCCCGCACCCGGATCAAGCGGGCCGAAACGGCCCGCCAGGCGGCGGCTGCAGCCGCCCAGGCGGGCGCGCCGGCCGCGGAGTCGCATGGAGCGATCGAACAGGATCCCGTGGTGATCGGCGAGCGTGACATCGAGGAGATGGTCGCCAAGATCGCCCGCATCCCGGCCAAGACGGTTACGACGAGTCAACGGGACCGCCTCAAGAACCTCAAGCGCGACCTCAAGCTCGCGATCTACGGCCAGGATCACGCCATCGACTCGCTCGTGACGGCGATTCAGCTCGCGAGGTCCGGATTGCGCTCCGGTGACAAACCGGTCGGCTGCTTTCTGTTCACGGGTCCCACCGGCGTGGGCAAGACCGAGCTCACCAAACAGCTCGCCATGGGCCTCAGCGTTCCGTTTCTGCGCTTTGACATGAGCGAATACATGGAAAAGCACACGGTCTCGCGCCTGATCGGCGCCCCTCCGGGCTACGTGGGATTTGAACAGGCCGGCCTCCTCACCGACGCCGTCCTCAAGAACCCCCATTCTGTGATCCTCCTGGATGAGATCGAGAAGGCTCACCCGGACGTGTGGAACATCCTTCTGCAGGTCATGGATCACGGCTTTTTGACGGACAGCAACGGCCGCAAGGCCGACTTCCGCAACGCCATCCTGATCCTGACCTCCAACGTGGGCTCCCGCGAGATGGAACGCCGCCCGCTGGGCATGTCCAACGAAACGGACACGTCTGGCCAGTCCAAAAAAGAGGTCGAGCGGGTCTTCACGCCCGAGTTCCGAAACCGGCTGGACGACATCGTCATCTTCAAGTCCCTGGACCCGGTGGCCGTCGGTCAGGTCGTGGGCCGCCAGCTCATGGAGCTTGAGTCCCAGCTTCTGGCCCGCCGCATCGAGCTCGAAGTGAGCAGCGACGTGCGCGAATGGCTGGCCCACCACGGGTATGACCCCAAGATGGGGGCGCGCCCCATGGGCCGCCTCGTTCAGGAGCGCATCAAGCGCCCGTTGTCCGAGGAGATTCTCTTCGGCAAGCTCGAGGGTGGCGGTCGCGTCAGGATCTCTCTCAAGGACTCCGCCGATCCCCGGGATCCCAAGGCCGAGTTTCAGTTTGAGATCACGCCGGCCTCGGCAACGACGGCTTCGCCTGCGCCTGTTTCCTGACGCGATAATTGTGGACGATTTGTGAATTTCCCATAATCGTTCTGCACGCCGCGGTGGGATATGGCACACTCTCACAAAGGTGCCAGCAACATACGCAACGCTCATCGCGGACCGGGACAAGGATTTTCTCAAAAGCATCGAGAATGATCCCATCTCCCGCTCCGTCCTTCCGCGCATCGCCGTGAGCGGGCGCGAGGTCCTCGCCCTCCTGAGCCGAGGCGAGCCTGAGTATTGTGGATTTTTCATCAACCCCCGGGTCTCGATCCCCTATGGAACGGCGGTCTTCCGTGCCTGTAAGGCCCAGTGTCCGCGCGTGCCGGCCTATGCACTCCTCGATCCGGGCGAGACCTTGCCCGAGGAGGCTGAGATCAAACAGGTGGGGCTCGCGGGCGTGGTGACCAAGCCGGTTTCGTACCGGGACCTGATCGCCAAGGTTCGGCCTGACCTGCTGGACTACGCGCCCGTGGCTTCCGCGGCGCCCTCGGCTTCTGCCGAAAGAAGTGATGAAGACACGGTTTCAGAGGATTCCGTGGAGGGGAGCGGGGCGGACTTTATCCCCATCCTGGCCAAGGACTTTCTCTCCGGATCAGTGGCCCAGTTTGACGTATTTGTTCAGGTTTCCATGACCCGGTTTCTGAAGATCTTGCGGATGGGCGATGCCTTTGACCGCAACCGGGTCGAATCCTACCTCCGCAAGGGCGTCACCCATTTCTTTGTCCGCCGCGAGGACCAGGCCCGTCTCATGCAGTTCACGGGGACTCTCTCGAGCGCCCTCGTCAAGAAGATGGGTGTCGAAGGCGGCGAGGCGTCCGATCTGGCGTTTGCGCAGGCCATGGCACACGGCGATCAGGTCATGCACTTTCTCTTGGGCGGGGCCACCAAGGAAAACGATCTCGAGTACGCCCGCCGCTTTACGCGAAACCTCCGGGCCATCGTCCCGCACCTCAAGCACAAGTCAGGCTCAAGCGAGTTCTCCAGTCTTCTCGACAAGGTGGTCGCCCACGAGCACTCAGTGGCGGTCTCCATGGTGGCGTCCCTGCTTTCAAAGGAGATGGGCTTTGACTCCGAAGGCGCTCTCCACCAGGTCGGCGTCGCCTGCCTGATGCACGACGTCGCCATCGTCAAGTTCTCGCCTGACCTCGACCACGAGGACACGTCCCGCATGGATGAAGCGCAGAAGGTGCGGTATCGCGGCCACCCCAAGCAGGGTGCCGATTACCTCGCATCGCTCAAGGTCGTGCCGGAGGGCGTGATCCAGGCCGTGATGCAGCACCATGAGCGGCGCGACGGTTCGGGATTTCCGAGCGGCCTCTCCGGCCGCTCGATCCACCGCGTGGCCGAGATCATCGGCGCGGCCGAGGAGCTCGTGCGCGGCTACGAGAAGGCCTCGATCCAGGCCGGAGCGACCCCGGCCTTCGTGAACAGGACTCTGGAGCAGATCATCGAGAGGGGTTTCTCGGCCAACGTGGTCAACGCTTACGAGGAGATCTTTCTGAAGAAGAAGCGTACCCCAGGATCCGGAGGTACTCCTCGCGGGGGATCTCCCGCCCGCCGAGGGCGGCCACGTGGGAGCTCATGACCTGCACGTCCACGAGCTCGTAACCCGCCTCGCCCGCATGTTCCACCAAGTAGACCAACGCGGCCTTTGAAGCGTCGTCCTCGCGCCTGAACATGCTTTCGGCCGAAAAGACGCGGTCCGTACCGATACCGTAGATCCCAGCCACGAGTTCGTCTCCGCGCCAAACCTCTACGCTGTGGGCGTGCCCCAGCTCGTGGAGGCGGACGTAGGCCCCGATCATCTGCGGGGTGAGCCAGGTACCGAGGGGCTTGCGGGCCACGCTCGCGCAGCCGCGGATCACCTGCCCAAAGGCCCGGTCAACCGTGTAGCGGTAGGGTTCGCGCCTAAGCGCCCGAAACAGGGAGCGCGGCACGTGCAGCTCGGACGGAAAAATCACGCCGCGCGGATCCGGGCTGAACCAGGTGAGGATCGGAAAATCCTCGACCGGCCACGGAAAAATCCCGCTTCGGTAGGCTTCGAGTAAGGTGCCGGGCTCGAGGTCTCCGCCGAGGGCCACTAGACCGTCGGCGTCGGCGGAGCGGGGATCGGGGAAGCGCCCCCTCAATCCATGGCCTCGAGGACCATGACGGAGCCGATTCCGCCCGCCGCGCAGATGGACACGAGGCCCAGGTTCTTTTTGCGGTTACGGAGCTCGTGCAGGCACTGCAGAATGCAGCGCACGCCCGTCGCGCCAAAGGGGTGGCCGAGCGGGATCGAGCCGCCGTTGACGTTGAGGCGCGAGCGGTCCACCTTGCCGATCGCCTTGGAGGCGCCCAGCTTGTCCTTGGCCCACTGGTCCGACTCGATGGCCTTGATGGTGGCGAGCACCTGGGCCGCGAAGGCCTCGTGCATCTCGACGATATCCAGCTGGCCCCACTCGATGCCCGCTTGCTTGAGCGCCTTCGGGATCGCGTACGCGGGCCCGATGAGCAGGGGCTCCTTCTTGATGTCCACGGCCGTGGCCGAGTAGCCGCGGATCGCGCCCAGGATCTTCATCCCAAGCGAACGGGCCTTGGATTCTTTCATGAGCAGCAGGGCCGAGGCGCCGTCGGTCAGGGGCGAGGCGTTGCCCGCCGTGATCGTGCCGTCCTTGAAGAAAACAGGACGCAGCGAACTGAGCTTTTCCATGTTGCTGTCGGCGCGGATGTCGGTGTCCTTCTCGATGATCTTGCCGTCGGGGGTGGCCACGGGCACCACATGCGACTTGTAGAAGCCCTTTTCCCACGCGGCCGCGGCCTTGTGGTGGCTCTCCATGGCGTACTGGTCCTGCTCCTCGCGGCCCACCTTGAACTCGCGGGCCATGAGGTCCGCCGACTGGCCCATCGTGAGACCCGTGGTGGGCTCCTTGATGCCGGGCGCGTGGGGCGCCAGGTACCCGGCCTTGAAGTTTGCCATCATCCCGAGCTTTTGGCCCGTGGTCTTGGTCTTCATCAGGTCCTGAAAGTAATCGGTCGCCTCCTGGCTAAAGAGGGCGCGCACCGAGCTGATGCTCTCGACCCCGCCGGCCAAGCCGACTTCGATCTGACCCGCGGCGATCTTGGCGGCGATGGCCGCGGTGGCCTCGGCGGCCGAGGCGCAGTAGCGGTTGATGGTGGTCGCGGCGATGGTGGGCGGCAGGCCCGAATCAAAGAGGGCTTCGCGCGCGATGTTGGATCCCTCGGCGGGGGCGCTCACGATGCCGAAGTACGTCTCGTCGATCAGCTTGGGATCCACGTCGGACCGGGCGACGGTCTCACGGAGGACGACGCCACCCAATGCGCTCGGGGGCATCTTCTGAAATACCGTCCGGGCGCGGGCGAAGGGGGTACGGACTCCGTTGACGACGACGATGCGATCTTCAGCCATAAACCACCTCTCTCGAGGCCGCCGCGCGGCCCTGTATGCCCATCTTTTATATTACGCCTTTGGCAAAATGCGGGCAAATTGCGCAGGCTCGCTCGATCGAAATTACTTAGTAAAAACACCAGACCAGCGCGGCGCAACACAATTTCCGAGGCCGTAGGTCAGGCGCTTCACGAACGATCCGTCCACGTTCATGGCGTAGATGTTCTTGGTTCCCGTCCGGTTGGAGC
>DATJFU010000199.1:0-3448 GCA_035495495.1 Bdellovibrionota bacterium | reverse complement strand
ACCCACCGTCCTCGACCACGGTGAGGGGTAGTCCCTGCTCCCTGAACCAGCCGCGCAGGCGCCGCACCACCCGGTGCACGCGCTCGGAGCCCGAAAAGGACTCGTAATGCGCGCCCGGATAGAGCACCGAGTGCATCTCGGCCAACCGCAAAGGACGATAGAAATCCGAGGCCAGGATGGCAAACACCCGCTGCATCACCTGCCCCTCCTTGAGGTAGCCCTGGGATCCTGGGCGGACGCCGTTGGCCACCTCGATCACGAGCGGCTCGGCGGTACCCTGACCCAGGCGCCACTCGGCGCCCGACGGCAGAGGCAGGCCCCTGCTCTGAAACACGGCTCCCACGCGGAGCTTGAACGCGGTATGGGGCGTGCCCAGGTAGAGCCTCGACAGCAGCGGCAGATCGTTTGCGAGAAGGCCCAGATAAAATTCGGAGATGCGAATCGTCTCCCACTCGCCGATGGCACCTAAGGCCGCTTGGGCCTCGGTGGCCCGGTTCAGCCGAGCGACGCCCAGCCAGAGCTCGGCCTCGAGAAGACCGCCGTGGTCGTCTGCGGACTCGCACTCGACGCGCAAGGCCTCGAGGCGCTCGATGGCCCGCGAGAAGTCGCGGTCAAAGAGCGGCTCCCAAGCCAAGATCATGAGAGCGTAGCGGCGCACGCGTCCGTGCTCCCGGGTCACCTCTGGATCATCCAAGAGCGCTTGAGCGATGACTCTGAACTCTCGTTGATCCACTGGTTTGACGAACTCCTCCATGGCCAGCGCGTGCGCCAACCGGGCACGGGCGGAGAAATGCAGAACACGGGCGACGCCCTCGCGCGCGACGAGACGGCGCAGGATCGGGATGGACTCGGCGTAGCGGTGCTCGGAGAACATCAGCATCGCCCGATGAATCGTGGCGTTGGGATAGCGCTCCTCGGACACGCCCTCGAGCAACGAGAGCGCCTCGGGGATCGCGCCCAGCTGTCCGATGGACATGGCGTACTCGGCCATTTCTTCGTCCGTCGCCGACGGCAACGTGCGGCCCCCCCGGTAGACGTAGCGCCGCAGGTAGGCGGCGGCGTCCCTGGGCCGGTCGGCCCGGCGGATCAGAAAGCCCAGGCGCCCCACGTGCTCACGTGGAATCCGGGCCGGGCCCAGCGCCTCGATCCTCTTTCTCGCCTCGGCCATCGAGCCGTTGGTCAGGAGAGTCCAGATCTCCTCAAGTTCCAAAGCGATGTCTTTTTTCGGGGACATATTCTCGTCTTTCTTGGTTCCTCACTCACCCAAACGAACGATCAAACCTATCTCTGACAGAGCGCCGCGATCCGTTCGGCCCTACCCTGAAGGGAGCGCAACCGTCCCACCAGAGAAGCCTGCGGACACGAAGAACCGGCGTTCATACATTTCTGTTCATCGGCCACCTCCTCGAACCAGGAGTTGTAAGCCTCCAGATCCAGTGCGCCCAGCTCGGGACTCACCTGAAGGTGATCAAGGTCGGCCACCTGGTGGGCATGGTCGTGGACCGCGGCCAGAGCGCGCTTTCTTGCCTGCTCCTCGGCCAGGTCCGCGAAGAAGTGGGCATAGCCGCCGCTCGTTTTCTGATGTTGAGCCTTGCAGCGCGCGGCCACGTCAAAGTGGCCCAGGATCATGGGCACGAGGGGCGCGTACTTGAGAAACTTGCCCTGATCCTCCTCGCACGCCTCGATCATCTGGTCTCCGGCGTCCTGGACGGCGTCCATGGCCCGTTTCTTTTCTTTCTGGGCCTGATCCTTCTGGGCGTCGCGGACGTCGTCGAGGCGATCCTTGGCCCGGTCAAAGGCCTGATACATCTCGTCGCGGCGTTTGAAGTACGCCTTTTGCCAGACGTCCCGCCCGCCGAGGATCATGCTCCGCGCTTCTTCGAGGTCGCTTTCAGCGTGGATCAGCTTCTCGAACGTATGAGAGAGACCGCCGCAGACTTGCTCCTCACCTCCGTCACGGGTCATGAGGTCGGTCACGACCTGAAGGTCCTTGAGGGTGGAGTCCAGCTTGCGCTTTTCGACGGCCGTCTCAAAGGCGCAGGAGCCCAGGCCCTGGCCGACGAACTCGCGCCGGCGACGTTCTAGCTCCTGGCTCCTATCGCGGCCGACGTCGAGCGCGGCACCGAGCTCGAGCTCGACCTCTTCGCGGCTCTTGCCGAACTGGGCCTCGAGCTGCTTCATGCTGAGCATGTTGTCGACCAGCTGCTCGAGCTCTTGCACGGTGCTCTGGCGCTGCTCCCAGATCTCGCGGGCCTTCTGAAAGTTATCGAGGATCTTGGCCTCTTCTTTTTCGTGGGTCACGGCCTCGTGCAGGATATTGAGCAGGGCCGCGCCCCCTTGGACCACGGCATCCACCGCCGTGCTGACGGTGAGTGCGCCGAGCGCGGCGCCCGCCGACGTGGCGGCCGCCCACACAAAGGCGTGATCGATGTCCATGAAGCTTTCGAGCACGTCGTTGGTGCGCTCGTACTGCTTCTCGAACTTGTCGGCGGTCTTGAGGCCATGGTGCACTTCCTTGAGCGCCTCATCGGCGGTCTTGGTGGCGTGGTGAAGATCGCCAGCCACCTGGTCAAAGGTCTTCTGCCCCTTCTTGACGTCCTCCAAGGCCGTGCCGAATTTCTTGTTCAGGTCCTTGAGCGTGGCGTTGAACTCCGTGAAATTGCCGTTGCCGTCCTTGAGCTGCTTCTGCAGCTCCTCGTGGTTCTTGTTGGTCTTTGAGATCTCCTGGGCCAGATCCTCGGTGCTCTTGGCCGAGTCCGAGACGATGCACGCGGCGGGGTTAAAGACGCACGTGGGGTCGTCGGCCACGGCGTCGTGAAACGGCCAGAGGCTCCGGAGCCAGGCAAAGCGGGTCTGAAGCACGCCCGCCATCGCGCGCTGGAGGTACTCGGCCTCGCGGGCGACGCCCTCGGCGTAGGCCGCGCGAATCATGGCCACCGAGATGACACGGTAGTGAGGCTCATCGCTGAGATACAGGCGGACAAACCGCCCTTTCCACCCGGCCTCATAGACGTGGGCCGCGCCGCGGGTCCGATGCATCCATGCCACCCCCAGCGCCCGGCCCACCTTGCCCGCGATCGCGCCGGCGTCGAGCTTGTCGGATGGGGATTTGGGAATCCGGTAGTACGTGACGTTGCCGACGGGAAACACGGTGGACCCCACCTGCACGACCCGGGTCAGCACCAGGGCCGAGGTATCGCCCGCGGGCGTATGGCGGCCGTGGACGTCGGAGACCACCCAGCGCTGGGTAAAGCCCCCCGCCGCGGCCGGCAGGCTCAAAGTCAGAAGAACGGTCACAAACGAAACACGAATGCCTGAACCAGGAAGCATGGCGGGCTCCCTCCCTCGCACCGAGATACATAACAAGAACAGTGCCATGGACGATGGATGTAACCCCACGTCATTACTTGATTTATATTATCACGTAATTTTTTGTCTGTCTAATTTG
>DATJFU010000198.1:0-6094 GCA_035495495.1 Bdellovibrionota bacterium | reverse complement strand
GATCAACAGTTGCTGCTCTTCGTTCATCGGTCGCATCGTTCCTCCCGCTGGTTGCGCCTACTACGGAGCCGGGGAACGTCGGCTCGTCACGGACCAGTAGTGCAACGGGCCTGCCAAGACGGTGGCCTTCACTGATCTGATTTAGTCTTTGATCACAGTGGGTTAACGCATCGATTTTAAGAGGGGCAGGCTTCGTCAGGCCTGTGGCGTTCACGACATTCCCCGGTGTTTAAAGATTGGACACACCCAATCAGCCGGGTTAATGCATAGCGTCATTAGGGTTAAGTCGGGTCTCTAGGGGAGGTCTTTCAAGTGTTCATCGCTCTCATCGCCCTGCTCACATGGGGCTCGTCCATCGACGCACACGCCGCGGGTCCCATGATCGAGGTCGATCCCATCGACGCCACGGGCGCGTTCGAATTCGACTGGTTCTCTTGTCCGTGCTTTCGCTGGACCGTCCAGGTCAAAGGCATGGGTGGAATGATCGAGACCAAAGATTTTCTCATCTCGTCCGATGCTCTCGTGAACTTCATCACCAAGATGACCGCGGGTAACGGCGACCAGACGGCGCAGCTCGTGACCTTGGGAGCCATGGAGGCGTTGTGGAAGGGCGGTCACATCGGAGTGGGCTTTGACGGCGTCACCGTCGGCGACAACGTCGACATGGCCTACAACGACATCCTCAAGACGGGCCTCTACGCCATCATCAACATCCTGCGCACGGGCAGCGTGAAGCTCGACGTGCACACCGGCTACGACTTTGAGCAGATGTCCATCAACACGGCCCCGGCCCAACAGTTCAATGAATGGGTCTCGGCCGCCGTCATGGACTGGCACACGGGCATTTGGAGCGGCCGCCTGACCGCCCAGGTGGTCATGCCGTTCGACAGCAACGGTCTCTCGGGGCCCGGCGGGTGGTCCTACGGCGCCGATCTCAGCACGGGTTTCAGGGTCCTCAAGATCTCCGACATCGCCATGACCTTGGGTCTCGGCGGCGGCGTCTCGTACGATCCTTTTCGCCAGGATTTTGGTCTCGAACCTCTCTCCGTTTCCGGACGGGTATTCATGGAGCTGTCATGGGTCGATCACATCAACTGAACTTCGTCGCCGCAGCGGGTGTGGCCCTTTTCGGCCTGTACTCGTCGTCGTGCATCATGGGCGCGAACCAGCTGGATTTCTACGCTGAGGTCATGCCCACGTGCGGATATCGCACTCTTGAGCCGGCGGAGTGGCAGGGCGACGCGATTTACGAGACGACCCTGACCGATGACTGCCGCGAGGCCCTCGAATCGATCCTTCCCTTTGACAGCACCTGGGACCAGGCTCCCCGGGGCCTCAAGGACAAGGTGATGGAAGCGTACCAGGTCATCGCGGCGTTTCCGCTCAAGATGCCCGATGAGAATCGCGTTCTGGGCGTGGCCCCCTACGGCATCCCGACGACCCAGCTCTGCATCCTGGATCCCCAGGGCCACGCCGACGACTGCATCGGCGCGCCGGATCCTTCTCTGACCTCGGCCACCGACCTCAACAAGAACGTGTTCAACTGGGCCGTCGCACGCCTCGATCGGATCACCTACGGTCCGGTCGCCCACGACGGAGAGCACAACGACTCGATCAGCGCGCAATGCACCCCTAGCCTCCACGGCTGGCTGCTCACGGTCGAGGATTCGTTCTGGAACAACAATCCCTGGGCTTCGTACTACGCTCGCCCCTTTATCCGCGCCGCTATTCTCGTGCACGAGGCCCGGCATGCGGACTCTCGCCCCCATGAGCTGTGCAACGACAAGTCGGACCTGCCCGGCAAGTACGCCTGCGATCCCGACCTGAGCGGTCCGTACGCGCTTGAGAGCTTCTGGGAACAGGCGTTTGTCCGCGGCTCGGCCGGCCTCACCAACGCCGACGGCAGCCCGGTGCTCTCGGACCAGGACATCAACATCGCGCTGTCCGATGCGTGCTACGAACTCCTGTACCGCAACAACGGCAAGCCCCCGGAGGTTCGCGCTCTGGTCGAGTCGACGATGTGTTCCGGGATCGACATGGACTACGCGATCGCCAAGATGGGTGTGGTCCGTCCCGGTGGAAACGGGACGCCCCTCGAGGGTTCTGACAGCCTCTCGAACGTCGCTGCCACTTTGGATAGCAGCGACCCGGCCACGAACGGCAGCCCCTGGCCCCGCTTCGGCAAGAACTGGTAGGCGTCTAGGCTTGGGCCTGAACCAGCCGCGCGCGAATCGTCTCAGGCGAGGTCCTCTCGCAGAGCACGAGCAGCGTGTCGTTGGCGTTGAACAGTGTGCCCCCGCGGGGCACCAGAATATCGCCCTCGCGTTGGATGAGCACGATGAGCACGTCCTTGGGCAGGTCGAGTTCGAGCAGTGACTTGCCCACCGCTTGCGCTCCTGCGGGGACCGGGATCTCGACCAGCTTGCCCTTGAGGCTCTCCGTCTGGTTCATCTCGATCGGAAATCTGAATCTGGGCCGCGAAGGCTCGACCACCTTGAGCCATCTGGCCACCAGCGGGATGCCGGTTCCTTGCAGGAGAACCGACACGAAGGTGACAAAAAAGACGAGGTTGAAGATATCCGTCGCCCGGATGATTCGGCTCACCAGAACGTAGCTGGCGAGGATGATGGGAACCGCGCCGCGAAGCCCCGCCCACGAAATCATGAGGCAGTCGCGGACTGAAAAACGGCTCAGGCCGATGCTGGCAAAGACGCTGAGCGGCCGCGCGACAAGAATCAAGAACGCCGAAAGCGCGAGGCCCGTGGGGGCCACCCGCAGCAGGGCATGCGGGTTCACCATGAGTCCCATCACCAAAAACATGCAGATCTGCCCCAGCCAGGCGATGCCCTCGTGGAAGTGAACCAGACTCTTGCGGTGCAAAAGATTGGCGTTGCCGATCACGATGGCCGCCACGTAGACGGCCAAAAACCCGCTGGCTCCCAAGGACTGCGAGACGGCATAGGTGAGTACGATCCACCCCATCGTCAGGACGGGGTAAAGACCGTCGTACTCGAGGCGGATTCGGTTGATGAGGAGCACCGCCCCGCGGCCGGATACCCATCCAAAGACGCCTCCAAGAAGCATCTGTTTCACGAAGAGCGGGAGCAGCCCGAGGATGGACTTGTTGCTCCCCGCGGTGAGGCCCAGAAACGCGATCCCCAGAAAGATGGCCATGGGATCGTTGAGCGCGGACTCGAGTTCGAGCAAAGGAGCGATGCCCTCCTTGAGGCTCACGTTCTTTGCCCTGAGAACCGAGAAAACCGCGGCCACGTCGGTGGAAGCGATGGTGGCCCCGAGCAGGCAGCCCTCCTCAAGGGTAAAGCCCAGCGCCACTCGGGCAAAAATCCCGACCACCGCCGACGCGATGACCACGCCCAACGTCGAGAGAATCAATCCCGGCCAGAGTACCTTTCGGGCCGCTTGAATGCGCGTCTCCATTCCACCCGAGAAAAGGATGAAGACGAGCGCGAAGATGCCCAACTCCTGGGCCAACTCATAGGTCGCGTCTGAGGACGTGACGATCCCCAAGCCACTGGGTCCGGCGGTGAGCCCGACCACGATAAAGAGCAAGAGCGCGGGAATGCCAAGGCGGCTGCCCGCTTTGCTGATGGCCACGCTCATCACCAAAAGCGCGGCGCCGACGATGAGGGAATGCTCGAAAGATTGCACAGGAGCCTAGTGTATTACGAGGCGGCCCCATTGGGCGAGCCGCGAAGCCACCGGACCAACTCGGCGAACACGTCCTTGGGCGCCTCGGGGTGGGTGAGGATACTGACGTGGTCGTAGTCCACCGCGTTGCCGTTGAAGCGGCCCAGCACCTCAAAGCCGAACTGCGAGGGTCCGGCCTCCTGGATGAGGGCTTTGACGTCGGCGGGGTGTCCTAGACAGCGGTCCGCGGCGCCGGTGAGAAAGAGCATGGGCGGTTTCTCGTCGGCGGGCCATGCGTCGAGCGCGGCGCCGTAATCAAAGCCGTCGCGGGGGTCCACCCACGGTCCCGGTCGCACCCAACGCGTGCTCTCCCAGTGCGACAGGCGCGTCTCGTCGTCCGAACCCATGCCCATGCGTTTGGCCGGCAGGTACCCAAAGAGGCGCACCATCAAGAACGCCAAGCCGTGCCAGAAGAACCGGATCTTCCAGAACACCTCGGAGTTGAACTGGTGGATGCAGCGCTTGGTCGAGAAAAAGACCATCCGCGCGACCCGCGGACGCAGGCGGGGGTGCCGGGCCAGGGCCGCGAGCATGGTCACGCCGCCCCAGGAGTGCGAGCCCCAGATCTGCGGCTTGTCGCCCGTGAGGCGGGCCACCTCATCGGAGACCGCGGGGATGTCCACGACGATGGTCTCGTTCTGGCCGTGGGCGCTGCCCCGGCCGATCGGCGGCATGCTCGCGCCGCGGCCCCGAAGGTCCACCACGAAGACGTCGTAGCCTTCGGCGGCCAGGTAGGGGGCCAGGCCCTTGCCGTTCGAAGAAAAGAAGATGCGCGCGTTCTCGATGGCTCCGTGGAGAAGGATCACGGGCGCCCCGCCGCCCGATGCCCCGGTCGCGGGTTTGAAGCGATGCATCATGAGGGTGTCCTGGGCGGAGACCTGGAGGGGCACCTTTTCCATGACCCCAACCTCGCCCCACCCGGGGGGGCCGTCAAGGCTTCGACGGGCCGTGCCGATAAGGGGTTCATGTGGGACTACCGTGGAAGTTACGGACCCTTTGCCTACGGCTACCGCTACCGGCGGGGCAAGTACCAACGCCGCAGGGCCGACCTGCCCAAGCTGCGCTTTACGCGGGTCGAGGCCGAGGTGCGGCCCGAGCCCCGGGGGATCCCGATCCAGGCCCGGCTCCTCCTGGCCGAGCTCTACCCCAAGGCGGTCTTTGTCTTTACCCGGATGCCCTTTGCCCCGGGCACGGAGATCTCGGTGACCTTTTCGTGGCCCCGCCAGTTCTTTCTCAAGGGGCGCGTCGTGGCCTGCTCCGCGGTCGGCCAGGGGCGGATCATCCGGTCCACGTCGGACGGGTACCGCCTGGCCATCGCGCTCGAGTTCGAGTCGGA
Source organism: Bdellovibrionota bacterium (assembly GCA_035495495.1). GTDB lineage: Bacteria > Bdellovibrionota > UBA1018 > UBA1018 > JADZFF01 > JADZFF01. Next base: position 1,050 of record DATJFU010000198.1, on the reverse strand, counting down.
TACCGACCGGTTTTTAGCCGAAAGTCACATCCTCGAATTGCGCTCCAAGTACGTCTTCGTCTAAAAGCGGGGCGTGGCACCCCCCGCTCCGGCCTGGGCCGGACTTTCTACACCTGAGCTATTGAAGATCCGCATCAAGGACCTGGGCCTGTCCGTCCAGACCCTCGACGCCCCCGTCCGCCAGGTGGTGGGCGAGCTCGTGGCCAAGGGCCTCGTTTTCCGGCCCCGCTTCTACCTGGGCGACGAGTGGTTCAGCCCCGAGGGCGTGCCCGCGGTGTCGATTCCCTTCGCCTTCGCGCATCCCAGGCTCATGGCGCTTGAGCGCGAGATGCTGGGCGAGCTCGAGGGCGACGACCCGTCTTATTTCTTGCGGCTCCTCAGGCACGAGGTGGGCCATTGCCTGGACCACGCGTACCTGCTCTCGCGCACGCGGCGCTGGCGGACGGTCTTTGGATCGCCCGCGCAAGAGTACGACCCGGACCATTTCAGGCCCAAGGCTTACAGCAAGGCGTTTGTGTCGAACCTGCAAGGGCACTACGCGCAGTCGCACCCCGACGAGGATTTTGCCGAGACGTTTGCCGTATGGCTCGATCCTTCGCGCGATTGGAAGCGCGAGTACGCGAGGCGGCCAGCGGCCCTCGCCAAGCTGTGCTACGTCGACGAGGTCGTGAGCGGGCTCGGAGCGCGGGCGCCCAGGGTACGGGGGGGCGCCGTCATGAGCGCCGCGAGCCGCATGCGTTCGACGCTCGCATCGCACTATGACCGGCGCCGGCGCGGGCTCGCGCAGGACCTCAAGGGCTTCTTCGACGCAGATCTACGGCGGGTGTTTAGCGGGGGCGAGGGTGGAATCCCGGCGCCGGAGTTTCTCGCGGGCCGCCGTCAATCTTTGGTCGATACCGTGGCTCACTGGACGCGCGAGCCCAAGTACACCATTCTTAAAATAGTGGACCGTTTGGTGCGCCGGAGTGCGGAGCTTGGGCTCCGCGTGACGGGTCCCGAAGAACGGGCGGCGGTGGAGACCGCGGCTTTTCTCTCGGCCCTGGTCACCGG
>DATJFU010000197.1:0-2992 GCA_035495495.1 Bdellovibrionota bacterium | reverse complement strand
TGCCCGCGATGACGATGGTGCGACCCATCTTTTAACCTTAACTCATTCGTCTGAATCGGACAGGGGTCCGGCTGGGGCGTGGCGGCCGATCTGGCGGAGCACGTCGATGCCCGGGAGGCCGTCGCCCACCAGGTACTCGAGCACGGCGCCGCCGCCGGTCGAAAGGTGGTCAAAGCCCGCCTCAAAGCCCGAGGCCTTGACCGCCGACACGGTGTCGCCACCGCCCACGACCTTGAGCACGCCACCGCGGCCCGCGAGGTACTTGGCGATGGCAAAGGTGCCGCCGGCGTATTCGGGTTTCTCGAACCAGCCCAGCGGGCCGTTCCAGAAAACGGTCTTGGCGCTCTCGAGGACCCGGCAGAACCGCTCGACTGTCTTGGGGCCGATGTCAAAGCTCTCGATCAGATCCGCGGGCAGGGTAATGGGCAGGTCGACCTTTTTGGCGTCGCGGAGAATCGTGGCCGCGGCTTGCACGTCCTCGGGGGCCGGCTGCTTGGCGTTGGCGGGAACCGACTCGCCCTGCGCGGCCTGAAAAGCAAAGGCCATGGCGCCGCCGATGAGGATGCTGTCCGTGCGGCGCATGAGCGACTGCACGGTCTCGATCTTGTCGCTGACCTTGGCGCCGCCCAGGATCAGATGAAACGGCCTGGGCGGATTATCGAGCAGGAGGTTCATGTACTTGAGCTCCTTCTCGATCAGAAAACCCATGCCTTTGTTGGCCATCGCCTTGGGGAGGCCGTACACCGAAGCGTGCTTGCGGTGGGAGGTGCCGAACGCGTCGTTGACGTAGACGTCCGCGAGGCGCGCGAGTCCGTTGACGAAGTCGGGACTGTTGGCCTCTTCGCCGCCGTGAAACCGGAGGTTTTCGAGAAGCAGCACCTGACCCTGCTTGAGGTTCTGGGTCATGAGCTCGATGCCTTCGCCCACGCAGTCGTCGGCGAGGGTGACTTCCATCTCCAGCAGCTTGGCCAGGTGGTGCGCCACCGGCTCGAGGGAGTACTTGGGCTCGGGCTTGGCCTTGGGCCGGCCCAGGTGGGAGCCCAGGATCACCTTCGCGCGCTGCTCGATGGCATGGCGGATGGTGGGCAGCGCCTCACAGATGCGGTTGTCGTCTTCGACCTCGCCCGCGTCCGAGATGGGCACGTTGAAGTCCACGCGGATAAACACCCGTTGGTTCTTGAGGTCCAGGTCGCGGATGCTGCGGATCGATCCGCGGCGGCCTTGGGCGGGTGCTTCCACGATCACATTCCCTTTTGGGCCATGTGGACCGTGAGGTCCAGCATGCGCTGCGAGAAGCCCGACTCGTTGTCGTACCAGGAGATCACCTTCACCATCGTGCCCTCGAGCACGGCGGTGCAGTCGGCGTCGATGCACGAGCTCAGGAGGGAGCCGTTGTGGTCGGTCGAGACCAGGGGCAGCTCGCTGTAGCCGAGGATGCCCTTGAGCCCGCCTTCGGCGGCCTTCCTGAGGGCCGAGTTCACCTCGGCCTTGGTGACTGAGCGCTTGAGCTCACCGGTGAAATCGACGAGCGACACGTTGGGGGTGGGTACGCGGATCGAGATGCCGTCGAGCTTGCCCTTGAGGTGCGGCAGCACCTCACCGACGGCCTTGGCCGCGCCGGTGGTGGTGGGGATCATGTTGATGGCGGCGGCGCGGGCCCGGCGCATGTCCTTGTGGGGCAGGTCCAGGAGCTGCTGGTCGTTGGTGTAAGAGTGGACCGTGAGCATGGTGCCGCGGATGACGCCAAAGCTGTCGTCCAGGACCGTGACGAGGGGCGCGAGGCAGTTGGTGGTGCAGCTCGCGTTCGAGACCACGGTGTGTTTGCCCGGGTCGTAGGAGTTCTGGTTGACGCCCATGCAGAAGGTGGCGTCGACGCCTTCGCCGGGGGCCGACACGATGACCCGCTTGGCGCCGGCCTGAAGATGGAGCCCGCCCTTTTCTTTGGTGCGAAAGATGCCCGTGCACTCGTGCACGAAGGCCGCGCCGACCTTGCCCCAGGGCAGTTTCGCGGGGTCCTTTTCGGCGGTGCAGGCGATACGATGTTTGCCCACGACCAGGGTCGAGCCGTCGATCCGCACGTCCTCGCGGAGGGTGCCGTGGACGGAGTCGTATTTGAAGAGGTGGGCGAGGGTTTCGGTGGGGGTCAGGTCGTTGATCCCCACGATTTCGACCCCGGGCATGTCCAGGGCTAAACGGGCGATCTTACGGCCGATTCGGCCAAAACCGTTGATACCGATCTTGATGGGATTGGGCATGGCCCGGGTTTACTGCCGCGCCCCCGCCAAATCAAGGCTTAGATGGCCACGTCCGCGGGCACCGCGCCCAAATCATCCGCGCCCACGGGAGGGGGCGGCAGGCCCAGGTGGCCGTCCTGGTCCGAGGGGCGGGTGTCGCCGGTCTCCGATGGGCTGAGCCAGGAGAACGCCTCTTCGGTGGCGCAATGAAGCGACAGGAAGGTGGTGGCGCCGTTGCTCTTGATGCGTTCGATGGTCCTGAGGGAGTCGTCCACCGTGTCCTGCGTGTCGGCGCCGAGCCCCGCGGCGGCCAAGCGATTGAGATCGTCCAGGAGCTGTTGGGCGGACTCCTTTCCGGGAAGAATCGTACCGACCGGTCTCTTGCTGATGCAGTCGTCGGTCACGATCTTGCCCCCGTGCTCGGCAGGGCCGCTCTTGCACACGAGGGTTTTGTCGACGAACTGGTCGCTGATGGCCACCTGGACGTCGTGGGCCGCGTAGCTGAGCGCGAGCCAGGGAAACCGCTCTTTAAAGCGCCAAACTCCCCCGCCTACGTCGTCCTTGTTCCTAAAGTGCTTGATGCAGTCCCTGTAGTTAGAGCTGTCTTCGGCACTTTCTTGCGCGCACTGAAAGGTATGCACGTCCTGGACAAAATCCGGGGAGGCCGCCTCGTAGATGACCTTGGGCAAGAGAGTCCCAGAGGCAACCGCGATGTTTTCTTGGTTTGAGGTGCTGTACCCATTTTTGTCGGGCGGGTT
>DATJFU010000196.1:0-7180 GCA_035495495.1 Bdellovibrionota bacterium | reverse complement strand
CACCGCGCGCGTGCCGTAGCGCTGACTCCAGCTGTCCAGCATGGCGCCAAAGTCCCGTCCCTGGCGGTGAGCCAGGTCCCGGCGGATCTGGGCCGATGGGTCGTCGCCGGCTTGAGCGCTGGCGCTCAGAGCCACGACGGCCCACAAAGCCAGATTACGAATTGAGCATCTTTTCGAATTCAGCGAGGAGATCTTCATCACCTTTTCCCATGTTCTCCAGGGGCGATGCGGCCGCGGCTGGTTCGCCGCCCGCCGCGGGCGCGGCGGCGGAGGGCTCAGCGGCTCCCGCGGGGGGCTGGATGAGCGCGGCGGCGGCGGCTCCGGCCCCACCCAGAGATTTTTCGACTTCGTCCACCAGGCCGTCAAAAGCGTCGGCGGGTCCCTTGGCGGCCTCTTTGGCCGACGCGGGTTTCGCCGCGGCCGCGGAGGGCTCGGGCGCGAGTCCATCGGCGTCCACCTCGGTCAGGGCCGGGCCCGAGGGTTCAGCGGCGGCGGCGGCTGGCGCGGGGCCACCGGCTTTGACCGAAAGCTGGGCCTTGAGCTGCGCGTTTTCTTGCTGGAGACGCTTGAGGTTGGCCAGGTCGTCTTCGATCACCGAGTACTCGGAGAGGCGCTCCTCGAGCTCCTGAATTTTCTTTCTCAGCTTGTCGAGCTCGCCGTTGTCGACCGTCGCCCCCGCGGGCGCGGCTGCCGCCCCCTGCTTGGCCTTGGCCGACGCGAGCTCGGATTCGAGCTTGGCCTTGTCGGTCATGAGCGTGCTCATCGAGAGGTTCTGCTCGGCGAGTTTCTGTTCGACCGCCGCGAGCTTCTTGATCATTTCAGGATCAACCGCCCCGCCCGCCATGGTCACGGTGCCGGCGCCCGCCGCCGGGACCCGCGCGGCGCCCGCGGTGTGATCCGCGAGGAGGCCAAACATCTGGGACCTCAGTCCCTCGGCGTCCACGATGAGCTGATTGAGGTAGGTGCGGACCACGCCCGGCGGGACCGCCGTCCGGATGACGCCGAGCCGACGCTTGGCCACCACCCAGTACGCCGAGTACAGCGCGCACAGGGTAAAGATCCCGAGGGCCTCAAAAAAGAGGGCTTCGGGCGTGAACTCAGAATAGATCCGGACCCACGAAATGAGTTGGTGCATCCTCGGGCCCCTCCCTGGGCGACAAGTGCCGCTTTTAGGGTACCTGTGGGGCCGAGAGCTGACAATCCCTGCGGGTCAGGATGCCCATGATCTGGGAGTGGATCAGGGGGTTGCAGGCCAAGATCTCACAGCGACCGTCCAGGCTGATGGGCTCGCCCCTAAAGCCACTGACACGGCCACCGGCCTCTGAGACCAGGAGGGAGCCAGCGGCGACGTCCCAGGGAGCCAGGCCGCGCTCCCAGAAAGCGTCAAAAACCCCACGGGCCGTGTACGCCAGGTCGAGCGCGGCGCTGCCGGGGCGGCGCACGGCGCGGGCCAACGAGCTGAGGTACTCAAACGCTTTCAGCTCCAGCTTGAGCCACTTCTCCTTCTGGGAAGTGAACCCAGTGGTCAGGAGCGACTCCTGGAGGCCGGTCCGGCGCGATACCTTCATCGTCCTGCCGTTGACCTTTGCGCCCCTGCCGAGGACAGCGACGTACATCTCGTCCAGGACCGGATGGTAGATGGCTCCGGCGGCCAGCTGTCCATGCCACTCGGCGGCTACCGACACGCAGAACATGGGATAGCCGTGCACAAAGTTGTTGGTGCCGTCGAGTGGATCCACCAGCCAGCGGCCCTCGGGGGCGCCGCCGGGATTCTCGGCCGCTCCACTCTCTTCGGCCAAGATGCCAAAGTCCCTGCGCACGGCCTTGAGCTTGCGGAGAACCGCGGCCTCGGAGGCCACGTCCGCGTTGGAGACGATACCGCTCCCATCGGACTTCTCGGTCACCTTGAGAAGACGCCCGTAGTGACGCTTGAGGACGGCCCCGCCGGCCATCGCGGCCTCACGGACGCCCTTTTCGAGTTCCTTGAGAACCTTGGGTGGAATCGTTTCTTTTGCGCTCATGCCGCAGACTCCGCAGCCTTGGCCGTGCTCCGCGCCCATTCAGAAAAGGCCTTGGCGAGTTTTCGGGTGACGGGGCCGGGCTTGCCGCCGCCGATGGTCCGCCCGTCGAGACGGGTGACAGGAAAGATCTCCTTGATCGTGCTCGCCGTAAAGACCTCGTCGGCCTCGTACATGCGCTCTTTGGGAAAATGGACCTCGCGGGTCTCGATGCCCAACCCGCGCGAGAGGCGCAGGATGTGGCGCCGGGTGAGTCCGTCCAGTATCCCCGACTCGAGGGGCGAGGTGGCTAGAATTCCACGCCGCACGTAAAAAACGTTGAAGGTGGTGCCCTCCGTGACAAAGCCGTCGGCGCCGCAAAGCAGGGCGTCGTCGTATCCGCCCTCGGCCTGGGCCTCAAGGTAGGCGAGCAGACTGTTGAGGTAGTTGCCCGACTTCATGGCCGGGTCCAGGGCCCTGCGGTCGTTGCGCAGGCGCTTGGCCACGTGCAGATGCGAGCCCTTCTCAAAATCACCGGGCATGTACCGGTCGAGCGCCTCGGCGATGATCACGTACTGGGTGGGGGTCGAGATGTTCTTGAGCGAAAAACCGATGCTGCCCACTCCGCGGGTCACGATGAGGCGGCAGTAGAACTCGCTGCGCTCCCGGCCGGGCTGGCGCCGGACCGCCTCGACCGTTCTGGCCATCTCCCGGGCGTACTCCTGGCGGCGCTGGCTCAGGACCATGTGGCAGAGGCGCGCCGACTGCTCGAGGCGCTCCAGATGCTCATCGACCAGAAATAATGCGCCGCCATAGGTTCGAGCGACTTCGTAGAGGCTATCGCCGTAGAGAAAGCCGCGATCCAAAATGGAGACGGAGGCTTGGGCGGGCTCCATGAGACGCCCGTTGATGTTCACCCACATTCCTTCCGTGTTATGGTGCATACACGCGACGATAGCGGGCAAATCAGCCAAAAGCGAGAGGAAGCGTGTTCGGTCTCGAAGGTTCACTCATTCCGCCCGGCAAGGACGGAGCAAGAGCAAAGGCGGTGGTAGCGGGGTTTGACCCCGACTCCATCGCCGAGATGCAGCGACTCTTGGACACGTCCGACGTGGACATGGTCGAAAGCCAGCTCTTGGTGCTCAAGAAAGTTTCACCGGGCACCTACCTCGGATTAGGCAAGGTTCAGGCGCTCGAAGAAGCGCTCGTGCGCACGGGCGCCGAGTTCGCCGTCATCGACACGGACCTGTCGCCCAATCAGGTGCGCAACTTGGAGAAGGCCGTGAAGAAGCCGGTCCTCGACCGATACGGTGTGATCTTAGAGATCTTCCACCGCCACGGCCGGACCAAAGAAGCCAAGACCCAGGTCGAGCTCGCGCGACTCCTCTACCTGCAATCCCGCCTGACCCACCTTTGGACCCACTTCGGACGCCAAGGGGCCGGGGGCAAGGGCAACCGGGGCATGGGTGAAAAGCAGCTCGAGGTCGACCGGCGCATCCTCGCCCGGCGCGTGGCTCTGCTCAAGAAGCGCCTGACCGAGATTCAAAAAGAACGGGGCATCCGCCGCGCTGCCCGTCGGGACGTCCTCAAGGTCGCCCTCGTGGGCTACACCAACGCCGGCAAGTCCACGCTCCTCAACGCCCTCACCAAGAGCCATGTGGTCGCGGAGGACAAGCTGTTCGTGACCCTCGACCCCTCGGTGCGGATGCTCGACCCGTTCTGCCACCCACCCCTCGTCGCGATCGACACGGTGGGATTCATCCGAAACCTTCCGCACGGACTCGTGGCGTCGTTTCGCGCCACTCTCGAGGAGTTGAACGACGCCGACCTTCTCCTCCATGTCGTCGACGGCTCATCCAAGACCGCGCGCGACGAGATGACGGTCACGGAGGAAATCCTCAAGGACCTGGAGCTGGACGACACCCCCCGCATCGTCGTGCTGAACAAGTCCGACCTCGTCGATGGCGCCGGCGCCAAGAACCAGCTTCGCCTCATCTCGCCCGGAGCCATCCGGATCTCCGCCCTGAACCCAGGCGACGTGGACAAGGTCCGGGACCTGGTGATGGAGCACTTTCGGGGTCGGATGGAGATTTGGGAGGTCGTGATCCCCTACGCGGAGGGCAAGCTCGAATCCCAGATCCAGGCCCATGGCCAGATCGAGGCGGTGAAGTACCTCGAGAAGGGCATCTTCTATCGGCTGCGAATCGATCAGATCTGGGCCAAGAAGCTCGGGCTCGACCGGTTTCCACCGGCCAAGGGGATGGTGCGATGACCTTGCTCTTTTCCGTTCTGCTGGCGTTGGTCTCGACGGTGGCGCACGCCGACGACGTGCTGCCGTTTCGCTCCGAGGTGAGCCTCGAGCCCGTCCCCCTCACCACCGAGCGCGCGTGGGTCGCCGACCCGCACGCGCCCAATCCCCACCGCGCGGCGTGGCTGATCGAGCGCCGGGTGGAATTCGAAGGCCTCGAATCCGCCCCCCTCAAGGCCGGAGCCAACGGCGTCAAGGTCAGGGGGCTCTCGGCTTCGACCCGCATGCATCTCCGGGCGCCGAGCGCGCGCCGCTACCTCACCCTCGAACACTTTCCGTGCGGCGCCAAGCGCCCCGATCCGCGTTACATGACCCGCGCGGGGGCGGAGGACGCGGCCAAACGCGCCGCGGATCTGTGGAACCACCGGCTGGAGCAGTCCATCACGCTCCTCGAGAACAACCTCAAGCACATCTCGAACCCCAAGCCCGAGGGAGCGCTCAGCGAAGCCCGCTTTCAGCTGCGCCACTGGCTCGAACGCCTCGAGACCAAATGGCGGGACCAGGACCTGCCGGGAGTCGAACGCGCCGTCTGGGAAAAAATGGCGGCCGATGCCCGCAATGTCTGCTCCGCGGGCCGCGCTCCCCAGGCCCTGCCCCGCTGGGAGGACCTCATGGATCCTCCCCCCCTCCCCGGAAAGGTGCGGCCCCTGGTCCTTGCCCGTGCCCCGGCTCGGCGGTGGGGCGGAGTCTTTTCAGTGCGCGCCACGGTGGACATCGGCGGCACGCGCCTCAACGGCCATTTTCTGATCGATCCCGAGAGCACGTTCAGCATGATCTCGCCCTCTTTCATGGAGGAGCAGGCGGGGGGCCTCGCGCAGCTCCTGGGGTTGGCGGGAGAGCCGCAGACCTTTGGCTGGCACGGCGAGAAGCGCGCGGGCCGGCGCATCTACGTGGACGCGGTCGAGGTCTCGGGCTACCCGCTCGCGGTGGACGAGCTCGTCCTCTCCGAGACGCGGGTGTTCCTCCCCCCGGAGCACGTCTCTTCATGCTGCGACGGCGTCTTGGGCCGGGATTTTCTGGCGCGCTATTCGGTCGAGTTCGACCCCCTAGCGGTGGGCAGTCACGTCAAGATCTGGGATCGGCAAGGATTCGTTCCACCGCCCGAGTGGGTATGGGTCGAAGCGGGTCGGATCTCGGGCGACGGATGGGCCAGCGACTGCGGACCCACGGACGTCCGCTGGGCGACCGCTGAGTCCTACGCCGTGCGCGCGATCAAAGAGGACGCGACCGGCGGCCTCAAAAAAGAACCCGGCCTTACCTGTGGGTCGGTCAAACTGGCCCGTGATCTCCAGGTTCCGGCCGCGACCGTAGGGGTCGGCATGGATCTGCTGGGTCGCGGACCCTTCGCCCTCGATTTTCCCAACGGCCGAGTCTGGTTCGAGCCCAAGGCGCTGGATCGCGGGCCCCTCCTGGGTGCCCTCCCCGGCCTCGTTTTGGAGTTCCAATATGAAAAGGGAGAGCGCCACCTGCGCGTGAGCGACCTCAAGCCCGAAGGCCCCGTTCCGCGCACCCTCCAGCAGGCGGGACTCAAGCCACGCATGGAGATCCTCACGATCAACGGCACCTCGGCCGGCGACATGGATCTTTGGGAGGTCGAACGCGCCCTCCGCGGCGATCGAGGCAAGGTGGTCACGCTCAAGTGGCGCGCCGGCAAAGAGGACAAGACCTTTCCGCTGACGGTAGAGGACTAAAAGCCCGAGTTCTCGAGCTCGTGCTTGGTCTTCTCTTCTTCGAGGCGGGCCATCTTGAGGCGGATGTAGATGATCCGCCCGATCCGATAGAGCAGCGTGTTTTCGTCAAAGGAGTCGCTGGAAACCCCCCGCCATCCCTCGAGGACGTCCTGTTGAATGAGCTGCTCTTTCTGCACGGCCACCTTCACCGATTGCGAGCCGTTGTAAAAGCCCTTGTTCACGACCACCTTGAAACGGAACTGGGCCTTGAGGTAGGTGGCCGCGCCGGCAAAGGCGTCCACGAAGTTCTTCTGGGCCGTGTTGTCGTTCCACTTGGTCTGGATGAATCCGGCCTCGCGGTTGGACACGTCCAAGGGGTAGCTCTTGAGGGAGTCCAACACGGATTGCCACGCGGTATTGAAATCCGTGAGGTAGATGCGCGAATAGGATTCTTCGACGTTGCCGCCCACGCTCTTGATGTACGCGCTCATGCAACCGCTGGAACCCAGCGCAATGGTCAGAAATAGGGCTGAGAACCGTGCCCGCATGGGTAAATTGTCGCGGCACGGCGCCGCAGCGTCAACTATAGGCTGGCCCAGGCTCGACCTACGGTGATCCAGGTGCCCACGGCGGCGAACAGGACGGCCAAGGTCCAGAGCAGTACGGCTTTGCGGATCGTCACGAGTTTCCCCTCCCCATGATGAAACAGCGAAATCAGCGTACTGAAAGCCCGTTGAGCTTGTCAACGTGGCGTGGCAAGGTGACCCGCAGTGGAAGTTCATTCAATCGTCAAAAAGGTCCTACACACCGAGGGTCACGCCATCCTCGCTTGCGCCGATCGACTATCGGCTGAACCAGGCCGCGCGGCGTTGCAATCGGCCATCGGGGTCCTTCGCGACGCCCTGGACTCCGGCGGCAAGATCATCGTGACGGGCTTGGGCAAGTCCGGAAAGGTCGCCCAGAAGGTGGCGGCCACCCTTTCGAGCATGGGCAGCCTCTCGGTGTACCTGCATCCGACCGAGGGCCTCCACGGGGACCTGGGCATGGTGCAGACCCGCGACGCGGTCCTGGCCATGAGCCATTCGGGCAACACCGAAGAGCTCGTGCGCCTCATGCCGGCGTTTCGTTCGCGCGGAATCCCTGTGGTGGGACTGGGTGGAAACCCGGATTCCACCTTGGCCCGTCAATGCACGGCCTGGATCGAC
>DATJFU010000195.1:0-6090 GCA_035495495.1 Bdellovibrionota bacterium | reverse complement strand
CGCGGCAAGCAGCGCTACATGGCCGACACCGACCGCACGCGCGTGGTCCCGGTGATCATGCACGGGGACGCCGCCTTTGCCGGCCAGGGTGTGGTGTACGAGAGCCTCAACCTCTCGCAGGTCAACGGCTACTCGGTGGGTGGTTCCATCCACATCATCATCAACAACCAGGTAGGTTTCACGACCGACGCCAAGGACGCCAGGTCAACCAGCCATTGCACCGACCTGGCCATGATGCTCGAGACACCGATTTTTCACGTCAACGGCGACGACGTCGAGGCGATGTACTTCGCGGCTAGACTGGCCATCGAGTACCGGCAAAAATTCCACAAAGACGTCTTTATCGACCTCGTCTGCTACCGCAAATACGGTCACAACGAGGGTGATGAGCCGGCCTTTACGCAGCCGGTGATGTACAATCAGATCAAGACCCATCCCTCGCCGCGCGAGATCTACGCCACGCGCCTCGTGCGCGAGGGCGTTCTCACCGATGCCGATGCCGAGGCGATGGTGACCGAGCACAGCTTGCAGCTGCAGGACGCCCTCACGCGCACGCGGGCCGAGAAACCGCGGCCGTTTGTCTCGGCCTACCAGAGCATCTGGAAGAAATTTCGCCGCGCCACCGAGGCCGATCTCTTTGAGTCCGTGGCCACGGCCGTCTCCAAGGACAAGCTCAAGGCCCTCTCGGCCACGCTCAACTCCTGGCCCAAGGACTTCAGGCCCCACCCCAAGCTCGAGAAGATGCTGGCGGCGCGCCAAGAAGCCGTGACCGCGGGCCAGGGCCTGGACTGGGGCAACGCCGAGACCCTCGCCTACGCCACGCTCCTCACCGAGGGCCACACCGTGCGCCTGTCGGGTCAGGACGCGCAGCGGGGCACGTTCAACCACCGGCACGCGGTTCTGCACGATCACGTGGACGGTCGCACGCTCGCTCCGCTGAACAGCCTCGCCAAGGGCCAGGGCGAGTTCATGGTCTACAACAGCACTCTGTCCGAGACCGGCGTCATGGCCTTTGAGTACGGCTGGTCGCTGGCCGACCCCGATGCGCTCGTGATCTGGGAAGCCCAGTTCGGCGACTTCGCCAACGGCGCCCAGGTGATCATCGACCAGTTCATCTCCTCCGGCGAGAGCAAGTGGCAGCGGGCGAGCGGCATCGTGCTTCTGCTGCCCCACGGATACGAGGGCCAGGGCCCCGAACACTCGAGCGCCCGGATCGAGCGGTTTCTCCAGCTCTGCGGCAAAGACAACATCTACGTCTGCAACCTGAGTACGCCCGCGCAGATCTTTCATGCGCTCCGTCGGCAGCTCAAGCGTACCTTCAGAAAGCCCCTCGTGATCGCCACCCCCAAGAGCCTGCTCCGCCATCCCAAGGCCATTTCGACCCTGGATGAGCTGGCCGCGGGCGGGTTTCAGGAGGTCATCGACGACTCGGCGGTGGATCCCGCCAAGGTCAAGCGTGTGGTCCTGTGCTCCGGAAAGGTCTATTACGACCTCCTCGCCGAGCGCGAGACGCAGAAGCAGGACGCGGTCGCGCTGGTCCGGGTCGAGCAGCTCTACCCCTGGCCGGCCAGGGCCCTCGCAAAGGTCCTCCAGGACCGCTATCCCAAGGCCGAGGTCGTGTGGGCCCAAGAGGAGCCCCGCAACATGGGCGGCTGGAGTTTTGTTTTCAACGTCTGGGCCGGTGGGTATGATGACTTCCAAGCTCAGGTGGGGGGTCGGACCATCCGTTACGTGGGGCGCGGCCGCGCGGCCGCCCCGGCGGTCGGATCGGCCAAACTTCACGCCAAGGAGCAGAAAGAACTCGTGGACGCGGCCCTGAAGCTCTAGATCGCAAGGTCCCCCGTCCACCTCCGGAGGATTATGAAGCACAACGTCGTCGCCCCCGCCGTGGGCGAGTCCATCACCGAAGTCAGCATCCTCAAGTGGGCCAAGGCCAACGGTGAGGCCGTCAAGCCGGGCGATCTCCTCATCGAGATCGAATCCGACAAGGCCACGGTCGAAGTCGTGGCCGAGTTCAACGGGGCTTTGAGCATCCTCAAGCAGGCCGGTGAGACCATCCCCGTCGGGACGGTCCTCGGCGTGATCGACGACGCGGTCCAGGGCAAGGTCGGCGCCGGCGCCACCGCGGCTGGAGCCGCGAAGCCGGTTCCCGCCGCCGCTCCCTCACCTTCTCCTCTGCCAGCTTCTCCGGCGATGGCCACGGCCTCCATGGGCGCGAGTGCCGGGGGTGGAATGGCGGTGGCAGGCATGGGCCCCGCCGCCCGTAAGATGGCCGCCGATATGGGTACCGACTTGAGCCGCGTGAGCGGCACGGGCAAGGACGGCCGGATCACCAAGGGCGATCTCCTGGGCGCGACTCAACCCGCGCCCGCCGCGCGCACCGTGGCCGTACCGGCCATGCCCACCCAGCCCGGTGAGCGCCGAGTGCCGATGAAGTCCATTCGCCGCCGCATCGCCGAGCGTCTGCTCGAGGCCCAGAGCAACGCGGCCATCCTGACGACCTTCAACGAAGTGAACATGAAGCCCGTGATGGACCTGCGTAACAAGCACAAGGACGCCTTCAAAGCCAAGCACGGCGTGACCTTGAGCTTCATGTCCTTCTTCACCCGTGCGTGCGTCGAGGCCCTCAAGCAGATCCCCGAGGTCAACGCGTACATCGACGGCGGCGACGTGCTGTACCACGACTACGTCAACATGGGCATTGCGGTCGGCACCGACCGCGGCCTCGTCGTGCCCGTTCTCCGCGGCGCCGAGAACATGGGCTTTGTCGCGATCGAAAAGGGTATCAACGAGCTCGCCACCAAGGCGCGCACGGGCAAACTCGGCATCGCCGACATGTCCGGCGGCACCTTTACGATCAGCAACGGCGGCACCTACGGCTCGATGATGTCGACGCCGATCCTGAACCCGCCCCAGAGCGCGATCCTGGGCATGCACAACATCATCGAGCGGCCCATGGCCGTGAACGGCCAGGTCGTGATCCTGCCCATGATGTACCTGGCCCTGAGCTACGATCACCGCCTGATCGACGGCAAAGAAGCCGTGACCTTCTTGGTGAACGTCAGGCAGCTCCTCGAGTCCCCCGAGAAACTCAAACCGGATTTCGTCTAATGGCTGAGACCTTCGACGTCCTGATCATCGGCAGCGGTCCCGGCGGTTACGTCGCGGCGATTCGCGCGGCCCAGCTGGGCCTGAACACCGCTTGCGTCGAGAAGCGCAAGACGCTGGGTGGAACCTGCCTCAACATCGGCTGCATCCCGTCCAAGGCGCTGCTCGACACCACCCACCACTTTGCCTTCGCCAAGGAGAAGTTCGGCAAGCACGGCATCTTGGCCGACGGCCTGCGCATGGACCACGAGGTCATGATGAAGCGCAAGGACGCCGTCGTCCGCCAGCTCACCAACGGCATCGGCGCGCTCTTCAAGAAGAACAAGATCACCCACCTCGAAGGCCACGGCAGCTTTGTCTCGGCCGCTCCGGGCGCGATCTTGGTCGCGGTCCAGGGCCCCGGCGGGACCACGCAGGTCTCGGCCCGGAACGTGATCATCGCCACCGGCAGCGACCCCGTCGAGTTGCCCTTTCTCAAGTTCGACGGAGACAAGGTCGTGAGCTCGACCGAGGCCCTGAGCTTCGCGTCGGCCCCCAAGCGCCTCGCCGTCATCGGCGGCGGCGTGATCGGGCTCGAGCTCGGTTCGGTCTGGGCCCGCCTGGGCTCCAAGGTCTCGGTCATCGAGTTCGCCGAGCGCATTGTGCCGACGATGGACGCGCAGATCAGCAAAGAGTTTCAGAAGATCCTCACCAAGCAGGGGCTCGAGTTCTCGCTTTCGACCAAGTGCGCGGCCGCGAAGGTGGGCAAGACCTCGGTCACGCTCGAGCTCGAGGACAAGAACACGGGCGCCAAATCGCAACTCGAAGCCGACAAGGTCCTGGTGGCCGTGGGCCGGCGCCCCTACACCGACGGCCTCGCCCTCGATAAGGCCGGAGTCGCCAAGGATGAGCGCGGGCGCGTGGCCATCGACAATCACTTCAGGACCAACGTTCCGGGCATCTACGCCATCGGCGACGTCGTGATCGGCGCCATGCTGGCGCACAAGGCCGAGGACGAGGGCATCGCCTGCGCCGAGATCATCGCGGGGAGCCACGGCCACGTGAACTACGACGCGATTCCATCGGTCGTGTACACCGCGCCCGAGCTGGCGTCCGTGGGCAAGACCGAAGAAGAGCTCAAGGCCGCGGGCATCGAGTTTGCTTCGGGAACCTTTCCATTCATGGTCAACGGGCGCGCCAAGGCGATGGAAGAAACCGAGGGTCTGGTCAAGATCCTGGCCGACGCTCGCACGGACCGGCTGCTGGGCTGCCACATTCTGGGGCCCCACGCCGGCGACCTGATCCACGAGGCGGCGACGGTCATTGAGTACGGCGGCAGCGCCGAGGACATGGCCCGGATCTGCCACGCGCACCCGACCCTCTCGGAGGTGGTCCGCGAGGCCGCCCTCGACGTCGGCAAGCGAAAGATCCACCTCTAGGGTCGCGCGGATGGCCGTACCGTCCGACGCCCTGATTTCGACCGACCCCTACACCGGCAAGGTACTGGGTTCCACCCCGTGGTCCAGTTCCCTCGAAGTCGAAAGGGCGCTCACGGCGGCGCATGCGGCGGCCGAAGGTTCGGCGCGCGCCGCCCCCGCCCACGAGCGCGCGGCCCTACTGCGGGAGGCCGAGCGCAAGCTCCGCGAACGTCGCGCGGCCTTTGTCGACCTCATGGTTCGCGAGGTCGGCAAGCCCGTCACCTACGCCGAGGTCGAGGTCGATCGCGCGCTGGGGGTGCTCTCCCGCGCGGCGGGCGAGGCCGAGCGGTGGGGAGGCGAATGGTTACCTCTCGACGCGGCACCGAGCGGACGCCAGGGATTGGGATGGATCCTGCGCGAGCCCCGCGGCACGGTGCTGGGGATCACGCCCTTCAACTTTCCTTTGAATTTGCTGCTGCACAAACTGGCGCCGGCCCTCGCCTGCGGCTGCCCCATTCTCATCAAGCCTTCGCCCCGCGCGCCCCTGACCGCCCGCGCCACCGTCGAGCTCTTTGATCACGCGCCCCACGGGTGGGTGGGCCTGGTCATGACCGGCGACGAGAGCACGCTTAGGCTCGCGGCGGACCCGCGCGTGGCGACCGTGAGCTTCACGGGCTCGTCCGACGTGGGGTGGAAGTTGCGGTCCCAGCTGGGCGGTAAGCCCGTGGTGCTCGAGCTGGGCGGAAACGCCTGGGCCCTGGTCGGCGACGATCTGGACCCAGCCGCGCTCGCGCAGGCCGCGCGGAAGATCGCCCGCGGAGCATTTGGTTACGCCGGCCAGAGCTGCATCTCCGTGCAGAACGTGGCGGTTCAGAGTGGGATCTGGCCGAGGTTTCGTGAGCTTTTCCATGCCGAGGTCCGGGACCTCGCATTTGGCGATCCCAGTGACCGCCGCACTGTCTCAGGCCCGGTGATCACGGCCGAGGCCGCCCGGCGTATCCGTTCGACCCTGGCCACCGCCGCGGAGAAGTCACGGGTCGAGTCCGCCCTGCGCGTGGGCGCCCCATCCGAGGGCGCGCCCGACACCGTCCTGACGCCCACGGCGCTCGAGTATGTTGAAGAAAGTCCATTGTCGAGCATCCACCTCCAAGAGGTGTTCGCGCCGCTCGTGACCTTGAGACCCTTCTCCCGGTGGGAAACCGCCGTCGAGTGGGTCAACCGGGGCGCCTTTGGTCTCCAGGCCGGAGTCTTCAGCCAGCGCTGGCCCACGATCCATCGCCTCGCCCGCGACCTCCGCGTGGGGGGTGTCGTGGTCGGGGACGCCCCCACGGTCCGCTTTGACCATCAGCCCTACGGTGGCGTGAAGCAAAGTGGACTGGGCCGAGAGGGAATCCGTTGGGCCATGGAAGAGTTCACCGAAGCCAAGTTCGTGGCGCTCGGTGAATGACGCGGTTTCAAAGACCGCATAGTTCACTTATCAACATTCGGCATGGCCGCCTCCGACGAGAGCACCGAAGAACTCATCAACCCGGCGGACTTCAGCTCGATCCATACGGACATCACGCTCCATAACGAGACCACCCAC
>DATJFU010000194.1:0-4077 GCA_035495495.1 Bdellovibrionota bacterium | reverse complement strand
TCGCAGGTGAGCGCGTACTTCGCCGCCGCGTCGTCCGCCGGAGGCAGGATCACGTGCATCCACCCGTCGCTGACCCCCGAACACCCGCCGCCGTAGAGGTCGACGTCGTAGCTCCTGCCCGGGGTCAGGCCCAGCAGCTGGCCGGGCAGGAGCCACGGGGACTTTGTCATGGTCAAATCGTTGTCGAGTCCGACGTAACGGTCAAGGCAGAAGCAGATGGGACCGCCTGGGTCCAAAGGACGCGCGGTTGACCACGAATCGGTCAATCAGCGGCGCCAGGCGATCGGCCGCCCGCTCGCCCAGGACCAGGTCGACGTGACCGGTCTCCGTGGCCGTGGCGGTCCACACGGGGTAGTCGCTGGGGAGATCCCGGAGCTCGCGGATGATCTCGACCTCTGGAGCCATGGTGTCCCACTCTCCGGCCACCACCAGAAGCGGGGTGCGCACGCCACGGCGCGCAAGGTCCCGGAGAGCGATCCTCTCAGGCCCCCGCCCTTGGACCGCGTAGGCGCCAAAGTCACGGATGATGTCCTCGTGGAGCGGCGACACCGTCTGCTCGATGAGCTCAGAGAACTCGTCGGGTGCCACGTTGCTCACCCGGAGCAGCCCGTCGGGGGTGGCCCAGGCGACGGCGGGGCTCGCGAGACCGTTCAAGATGTTCTTGAGCCAACGCGCGGGAGCCAGCGCATCGACGGTTGAACCCGTCCAGGGGATCGGGGCGCCGAGGCGCGCAAAAATCTTGGCCAAGAGAGGCAGGCGCCTGAAGTCATGGGGCGTGCCCACTTCGATCCGCGCGAGGATCAGGTCCTCGGGCGCCGCCCGGGAGATCATTCCACCCATCGAGTGGCCCACGAGCACGGGGCGCATGCCGGTCTCAGCGTTCACATGCTTGAGGAGCGCCGGGAGGTCCTGGTCCAGCATGGCCTCGAGGCCGTAGTCGCCCTTGGAGTAGAAGCGGACGATGCTCCGGTGCCAGCCGCGGCCGTGACCGCGCCAGTTGGGCATCCAAACATCGTAGCCCATCTCCTGGAGCCGCCGGGCGGTGGCGGTCCAGACGCCGGCGCTCTCCATCACACCGTGGCCGAGGATGATGGGCTGACGGCCGGGCGAGGGGAGACGGGTCCCCACGAGGCGGGCGTTGGCCGCGTCGACCGAAAATTCCACCGCCTCGGACGCATCCGCGGAGAGAAACTGAGCTTCGGCTCCCGCGAGCGCGCCGGCCGCCGCGCCAGCCGTGCTCCCCCCGAAGAACGTCTCATCGTGGCCGGCGAGCTTCTCGAGGGTGTTTGAGCGGAGGGACTCCTCGGGCCGGCTGAGAAACTCCCGGTCGGCGGGCTCAAGGGATCCGTCGACGGGGCCCTCGGGCGCCTCGCCCCGCGCGATCCGATCGGCGCGGAGGTCGCGTTCGACCCGAGCGGCTTCGACGGTGATCTCCGCGCGCAGGGTGGCGTTGGCCGAAGAGCCGAGCCGCCGCGAAAAGGACTCAAACGAATCGCCACCGACGGCGTTGAGGAGCTCGGTCCCGGCGCCCGTTTCTTCGAGGACAAAAAGACCCGCTTTTCCGCCGAGAAACCGCAGGGCATCCAGCCAGCCTGCCTGGGCGGGCGCTGATCCGAGCAGCAAAGTCATAAAAATGATGCTGCGCGTCATATATCTAAGGCGGGTTTGGGCCATGGCGGCGTGTTGCGTACCACGAGCCTTGACCCGATGCAGCAACTGATCTAGTTCGTTACGCGCTCGCACAGGGGTAAACAGAACGGACACACAGGTTGCGTGTCCTATTGAAGGGGAATCTAGAAAATGAAATCCGTCATTGCCGCGCTCTGCGCGCTCGTGTCCGCCGCCGCCCACGCCGGCGCCATCACCTACAACGATCTTTCGACCGGTCAGAAGAACCAGGTTCAGAGCGGCGCCGTGGTCTCCGTCCCCAGGGACGTGGCCGGCAAGCCCTGGCCCGAAGTGACGGCCTTTATCCGCATGGACTCGACCCCCGAAGAGGCGGCGGCCGTTTGGGCCGACTTCAACTCCCACAAACAGTTTCTGCCCAAGATCCTCAAGAGCCAGATCACTGGCCAGCCGGACAAGGCGACCTTTCTCGTGGCCTACACGCTCGACCTGCCCTGGCCCCTCTCGGACGAGAACTACACGGTCCGCGACCACATCGGGATGCAGGGCCAGTCCATTGTCTGCGACTGGAACCTGGTGAGCGCCGACACGACCAAGGAGTCCAAGGGCTTTGCCCAATTCGACACCCTCGGCACCGGCACCCTCATGACCTATTACAATTTCGTCGTCCCCGGCCAGATCGGCGCGGGCGCCATCTCGGGCCAAGCCGCCAAACAGGTCGAGGCCGTGGCCCAGGCCCTCAGGACCCAGGTCGAAAAAGAGCGCGCCCAGTACCCCCAGGCCCTCCAGGGCCAGGTGGCCAAGCTGCACGCCGCTCTCGGCAAGTAAGCCCGCGAATTCGTCGAAAACTGACCGAGTTCTAACATTCGTCTCATGCGCCGCCTCCATTCTCTAACCGAGAAGGAGAGGAGGACGAGCGCATGAGACGGATGATCGCCACCATCAGTGCCTGGGACCTGTTCTGGTTCGGCCGCTTTTTTGGCATGCCCGAGCGCTCGCTCCCGGGCCGGGTGCTTCCGGCAGTGTCCCGCTCGGCCGACGGTCCCCTTTACCCCCTCGTATTCCTGGCCATCCTGATGGGTGACCCCATCGCCGCGCCCCGGCTGCTTACGGCGGGGGTCGTTGCCTTTGCCCTCGAGCTTTCACTCTATAAATGGATCAAGTCGCGGGCCAAGCGGCCCCGGCCCTTCGCCGCCCACGCCTGGGTCGAACGCCGCATGGATCCGCCCGACGAGTTCAGCTTCCCGTCGGGCCACACGGCTGCGGCCTTTGTGATGGTGGCGATCCTCTCATCTTGGCAGCCCTGGCTTCTACCCATCCTGGCCTTCTGGGCGTCGCTGGTGGGCGTCTCGCGCGTCTACCTGGGCGTGCACTATCCTACCGACGTCCTCGCGGGCATGACATTGGGTGGAATTTGCGCAGCAATCGGTCTGTGGGTCGCGGGGTAGGCTGAGCCCTCGCGTCATGTTAGATTCGGCGGATGCCGAACCAGCGCTATCCCCATCTGCTGGCGCCCCTCGACCTGGGCTTCACGACGATCCGCAACCGCACGCTCATGGGCTCCATGCACACGGGGCTCGAAGAGGAACGGGGTGGAATCCAGAAGCTCGCGGCCTACTTCGGCGAGCGCGCGCGGGGAGGCGTGGGCATCATCGTCACCGGCGGCGTCGCGCCGAACTGGGAAGGCTGGGTTTCGCCTTTTTCGGCCACGATGGCCTCGCGCCGGGCGGCCCGCAAGCACCGGATCATCCCGGAGGCCGTGCACGCCGAAGGGGGCAAGATCTGCATGCAGATCCTGCACTCGGGCCGCTACGGCTACCATCCGCTCGCCGTCTCTTCTTCGGCCGTAAAATCCCCAATCAGCCCTTTCAAGCCCCGCGCACTGGGTGAGGGTGGAATTCGCCGCACGATCCGCGCCTACGCCCGCTGCGCGGCGCTCGCGCGCGAGGCCGGCTACGATGGCGTCGAGATCATGGGGTCGGAGGGCTACCTGATCCACCAGTTCATCGCGACCCGGGTCAACCGGCGCACGGACTCGTGGGGCGGCCCCTTTGAGAACCGCATGCGCTTTGCGGTCGAAGTCGTCCGCGCCGTGCGCGCGGCCGTGGGTCCCGACTTCATCATCATCTTTCGGCTGTCTCTCCTGGACCTGGTGGAGGGCGGCAGCTCCTGGCCCGAGATCGTGCAGCTCGCCAAGGCCCTGGAGCAGGCGGGCGTGACCCTGATCAACACGGGCATCGGCTGGCACGAGGCCCGCATCCCGACCATCGCCACCTGCGTCCCCAGGGCGGCGTTTACCTGGGTCACCCAGAAGCTCAAGGCCGAGGTCAAAATCCCTCTCGTCACCACCAACCGCATCAACATGCCCCAGGTGGCCGAGAAGGTCCTGGCCGAGGGTCACGCCGACATGGTCTCCATGGCCCGGCCGTTTTTGGCCGACGCGGAGTTCGT
>DATJFU010000193.1:0-4923 GCA_035495495.1 Bdellovibrionota bacterium | reverse complement strand
CTGGGCAAATCTCCCGGCCGTGTCCAGAACCTGGACGCCCAGTGCACTTTAACCCCAATGAATTCTGATGGTTAGGAGGGTGCTCCTGGCAGGAACCTTGCTTGATGCTGGGCGGCATGACCCGCCTCGTAGGGATACTTTTGGCCTTTTTGATGGGTACGGAGAGTGCTCAGGCCTCCCTGCCCCCGCTTTGGGACGCGGCGATCCCCTCACGGGACGCCATCGCCCCTCCTACGGCGGAGGGCGAGCCCACGCGTCTCTCGGACGCCGATCTCCACTGGCCCGAGTTCGCGCCCAACCATCTCCGGATCGCGATGCAAGACCGCCAAGGTCGCGTGCCGCCGGACTTCAAGGTGCCCCCGGGACTCGAAAGCAAGGTCCGCTTCTGGCTCGAGATCTACACGCTCTATTCGAGCGAGACCCTCGTGCTCTACGATGATCGCCATCCCGAAGTCGTTTATGAGGTGATGGATTTCAGGGAGCTCGCGTCCCAGGCCCGGAGTAGCGCCGCCTACGAGATCCTCCGCGAACGCGCCATCGAGCGCCGCCTCAAGATTTATCAAGACGCCTTTGCGCGGCTCCAGCGCAATCCCCGTCCATCGTCTCCCTCGCGCGAGATGAAGAACATCATCAAAGCGATGCACCAGCTGCCGCACCGGCACACGCTGCGCGAGCTGGCCGACGGCCTCCGCGGTCAGACGGGACAGCGGGACCAGGTCCTTCTGGGCCTGAGGCGCTTTGATCGGCAGGCCCCTTTCATCGAGCGCCTCTTCAAAGGTAACGGGGTTCCGCCGGAACTGAGCCGCCTGGCCCTGGTCGAGAGCTCATTCAACCCCGAGGCGGTGTCGCGCGCCGGCGCCCGTGGCGCGTGGCAGTTCATGCTCGCCTCGGCAAAAGAGTTTCTCGTCGTCGACGCCGACGCGGGCATCGACGAGCGCCTCTCGTCGCTCAAGACCTCGGTGGCCGCGGCCAAGCTCCTGGCGCGCAACCAACGGCTCCTCAAGTCGTGGCCCCTGACCGTGACGTCGTACAACTCGGGCGTCGCCCAGCTCCTCAAGATACCGCTCTCGGATCGTTCGTTCGGCCGCGTGGGCCGCGCCCTCACCTCGTGCCGCAATCCTCATCACCTGGGGTACGCTGGCCACAGCTACTACGCCGAGTTTCTGGCCATGCTCTATGCCGAGAAGTATCGGGATCTCTTTTTTCCGGGATCCGCGCCGGGCCCCGAGATCGTGAACGCCGCGCCCCCCGGGTTTTTGCGCCTCGCCCAGGGTGGAACGGCCGCCGAGGTTTCCCGCCGGCTCGGCATCACCCTTCAGGATTTTCTCGCGCTCAATCCGGACGTGCTTTCGGTGCGCTCGCGGATCCCCCGCGGGTTTCGCGCGGCGGTGCCTGCGGAGCAAGGCGATTTCTCGGTTCTGATGATGAAGAAGCCGGTTCAGACGGTTTCTAGCCGCGAAATCCCGCCCACTGGCTAACGGGGGGTCAGGACGTTCAGGACGTCACGCGTGACGGGGACGAGCTCGGAGTACCGGGTGCCGTCCTGGTCGGTGAGCTGAACCTTCACGAGGCCTTCTGGCACCTGCACTCCCAGCACTCGGCCGGAGTCGGGCGACTGATCGGCCATGGGCTCGAGGCGACCCGATGGCGCCAGGCCGTAGGCCTCGGGCAGATACGGGACGTCGGCCAGGAGCGGGTGGATCGAAACCTTGGTCGCGCCTTTGGCACCCTTGAGGAGTCCCGTGAACGCGGCGACGACCATGCCGCTGCCATTGCTGATTCCACCCGGGAGCTGTCCCACCCACCGGTCCACGCCGGTGTGCGAGAAGTAGTACCAGGCGTGGTCCTTCTCCTCGCCGGGATGCACGGCGTAGCGATGTTTGTAACCATCTGGCCCTTCGGCCTGGAGGTACAAGGGCATGCCCGAGAACCGCACGACCCCAGCGATCTGAAACCGCCCCGATTTTCCGGAGCTGCTGCCGGTCTTGCCGTGGCCGACGACGCTCAAGTAGACGCCCTCGAGGCCCTCGGGCTCGGCGCTCTCCGCCTGCATGAGCCAGCCAGAAATCGTCTCCGTATGTGGCGTGATCTCAGGCAGCGCGGACGCCACACCCGGCAGGACCGGGATCACGGCGGCGCCGGTTTCACCGCGAGCGGCGTTCGTGAGGCTGAGGATCTGCATCCCCGGCTCGGCATTCAAGAAAACCACTGTGCGTTCGCCGGTCGTGTCTTCTTCTGAAACGCGCTGGCTGGACTCGTCGAGCTGAATAGGTGAATCGGCGCGACCCTTGAGCTGGGCGCGCCAGCCCGCGGGTACGCGTGCCACCACGACGCCGAGGTCCTGGATCTGGGATCCGGAACCCATGCGAGCGAGAAGCCAGAGCGACGCGTCCGACAGAAGCTGAGGACCCGGCCTAAATCCGCCGGGCCGCCAGTAAAGGGTTCTCCAATGTCCGGGGGCCGAAGCGAGGCGCCACTGGCCGGGGGTCGCCGACGTCGTGTAGAGCACGTCGTTCACGGCGTCCGTCACCGCGCCGCGCGTGACGACTTCGAGAGCTTGTCCGTCGACGAGGAGGGTGGGTGCATGGGGCATGGCCCGCTGGGCCACCTCTTGCTGATGCGTGGGAACATCCGGAATGACCGGAGGCGCTGGCGGCTCGACCTTGCGGACGATGACGGGTGCTTTGGGTTGAACCGGTCTTACGACCACCGGAACCGTCCCGGTAGTCGGCGTCGAAGCCGCGGCCAGGAGCCCGATCGAAGTCGAAGGCACTGGAGCGGTCGGCGCAACGCTGGGCGTCGGGGCCGGCGCCGGGACCGGAGTCACGATCACGGCCGTGGCCTGGTGAGTATTCACCTGGTCATGGGGCTCGGAACGCTCCCAAGCCTCGAGAACCGTTGAGTGTTCGGGAGTATCCGCGTTTGAATAGTCACCCCTAAAAGCATCAAGGGCCCCTTGGTGGAGCCCTTGATGTTGAGAACCCGATTTTTGCGCCACAACCCTCGGCGGAGGGGGCTCCGGACCCGCTGCGGGTCTCACCTCAACCTTGGTCGGAGGCGGCGTCGCCTGCACCGGGGCGCCCTGCGCCACGGTGGCCACGTGTTCGACCCTGGCGGGCTCTGGTGGCGGAGCGATCTCCGCGCGCGAAGTCAAACGAGCGGACGGGGCATCCTTAGAAATCTGGTCGAGAAGATCGCGCGTGCTGAACAGCGCCACCATCGGGGGCGTTGCCGGCCCATGCATGCGCGGCTCAGGCTTCGCCGCGGCGATGACCTGAACGGGGGCCGCTGTGCGGCGCACGCGGTGAACCCTGCGGAAGACCTTGGCCGTCACTTGCTTGGCGACAACCGGCGCCGCAGCCGCGACAACCTCGTTGACCTCGCCCGGGAGAATGAGATCCGCGACTTCGCTCGCCACGGCCGCCGCATCCAGTGCAGCGAGGGCAAGCCTCCGCTGGGCACGGATTGCCGCGAAGGCGGTCCGAAGTTCCGAGGCGTCATCGACTGCGACCTGTTCCGGCGCCACTTCACGCGGGGCCTGAACGACGGGCGCGAGATGGGTCTTTGGACGCGCGTGATTCAAGACGAGGTGCGCGTGCGCCTTTTTTCTTACGGGAGCCACGTGATGAGCTTCGACCGCATGGGCTTGCGCCACCACGACGGGCGCCTCTATGGCGAGTTCCACCGGCCGCGCAAAATCCCAGCGCAACGAGGCCCAGCCAGAAAAGCCCTTTTCAGGGCCTCTTTCGGCTGCTCTTTCAAATGAGAGAAGGTGTTCGCGGGCATCGCCCGAGTCTTCGATCTCGGCGGCGGCCCAGCGGACCGTGGTCCACGCGCTGGCGGCGGTCAAAGCCATGAAGCCCAGGAGCGCGCCCTGGGCGAACGAAGAAAAGGGAGGTGTGCGGTAATCGACAGCCATGGCCTCTAGTACTTAGGGTACCAGAGGCGCTTACTGCCGCAATATCCGTCAGTTTGACGCTTCGCTCGAAGACGTCGTACCGACCTGTTGACGGACTAGAGCGCGCTGCAGCTTCAGCTGGTACTTACGGAACGTATCGGGCTCAAGGGACGCGTCATTGAGTTTGAGCTCAGCTGCCGACTGGGCGCGTTTAGCGCGCTCCAAATCGACCTCTTTATTGAGCTCGAGCGTCTCCGCCAGGACCATGACGTGGTCATCGGCCACTTCAAAGAAACCGGATGAGACGGCGGCGATCGTCTCGCCGCCGTCTTCACCGCGATAACTCAAAATGCCCGTCTCGAGCGTGCCCACCATCCGGCCGTGCTCCGGCAGGATTTGGATTTCGCCTTCGAAACCCGGAATCGTCACCTCTTTGACCGATTTCTTGTCAAAGAGCTTTCGATCGGGTGAGCAGACCGTGAGAGTCAGTGCCATGGTCGCGTCTCCGGAGCCGATTAGGCCAGGGTCTTCGCTTTCTCGATGGCGTCCTCGATGGTGCCCACGAGGTAGAAGGCCTGTTCAGGCAGGTTGTCGTGCTTGCCCTCGCAGATCTCCTTGAACGCCCGGATCGTATCTTCGATTTTCACGAACTTGCCGGACATGCCCGTGAAGGCCTCGGCCACGAAGAACGGCTGCGACAAGAAGCGCTGAACCTTACGCGCGCGGGCCACGAGGAGCTTGTCCGCTTCGGACAACTCGTCCATGCCTAAGATAGCGATGATGTCCTGCAGGTCCTTGTAACGCTGAAGCGTCCGTTGAACCTCGCGCGCCACCCGGTAGTGCTCCTCACCCACGACCTGGGGATCCAGGAGGCGGGAGGTCGAAGCGAGCGGGTCCACGGCGGGGTAAATGCCCAATTCCGCGATCTGGCGCGACAGGTTGGTCGTCGCGTCCAGGTGCGTGAACGTGGTCGCAGGCGCCGGATCCGTGTAGTCGTCGGCGGGAACGTAAATGGCCTGAATCGA
>DATJFU010000192.1:0-3029 GCA_035495495.1 Bdellovibrionota bacterium | reverse complement strand
CATCGAGTCCGTCGAGACTCCGCTCCCCGCGGTGATCGCGGCCCACAAGGGCCTCAACGAGCCCCGCTACGCCTCGCTCCCCAACATCATGAAGGCCAAGAAAAAAGAGGTCAAAGCCCTCTCCATGGCCGACGTGGGAGTGTCCGAGTCGGATCGCAAGATCAAGCTCAAGAACTTTGAACTGCCGCCTCCCAAGCAGGCCGGCAAGATGATCGCCGGCGAGCCCGCCCAGCAGGCCGCCGAGCTCGCGCGCGTGCTGCATCAGGAAGCGAAGGTGATCTAATGGCCAAGGTTCTCGTTTTCGCCGAACAGCGTGAAGGCAAACTCAAGAAGGCTTCTTTTGAGCTCCTGGCCGCAGCAGCGGCCGCGGGGCACGAAGTGCACGCGGTCCTCGCGGGCTCCGGAGTGTCCGGCCTCGCCGAGGGCCTGGGTGCCTACGGCGCCTCGACGGTCCACGTGGCCGACGAGGGCGCTCTCAAGAACTACACGGCGGAGGCCTACGCCCGCGTGATGATCGCGGCCGCCAAGGCGCTCTCGCCGGCCTACATCCTGGCCACGCACTCGCCCATGGGCCGCGACCTCATGCCCCACGTGGCGGTGGCCCTGAACGCGGGCCTCGCGTCCGACTGCACGGTTCTCAAGTTCAACGGCGACCAGGTGACCCTGCGCCGCCCGGTGTACGCGGGCAAGGCCACGGCCGAGGTGGAATTCACGGGCCCCGGGCCCAGGCTCGTCACCGTGCGCGCCAACGCCCTGGGCGCGCCGAAAGCCGATGCCTCGAAGAAGGCCTCAAGCGCCAAGCTCGCCGTCGACCTCGGGGGCCTCAAGACCTCAGCCAGCGACCTCCAGAAGGGCTCGTCCGAGCGCCCCGACGTGACCGAAGCGTCCATCGTGATCTCCGGCGGTCGGGCCATGAAGAACGCCGAGAACTTCAAGATCATCGAGACCCTCGCCGACACCGTCGGCGCGGCGGTCGGCGCGTCCCGCGCGGCCGTGGACGCGGGCTACCGCCCGCACCGCGATCAGGTGGGGCAGACCGGCAAGGTCGTGTCGCCCTCGCTCTATGTGGCCTGCGGCATCAGCGGCGCCATCCAGCACCTGGCGGGCATGCGTACCTCCAAGTGCATCGTGGCCATCAACACCGACCCCCAGGCCCCCATTTTTCAGGTCGCCGACTACGGAGTCGTGGCAGACTTGTTCACATTGGTTCCCTTGCTGACTCAGGAATTTAAGAAACTGAAGGACCACTGAGCCCTCCATGACCTGGCAGACGTTCGCATTCTTCGCCGTCGCCGGCGGAGCCTTCGGGCTAGCCGGCCTGCGCCTCAGAACCCTCTATCGGCTGATGCGCGCGACCCACGGCAAGGACATGCGCTGGTCCGAAGTCCCCGCCAGGATCGGCACCTTTGTCGTCAACGTGATCGGGCAGGCGTCGCTGTTCCGCAAGAAGGCCGCCGGCCTCATGCACGCCATGATCTTCTGGGGATTCATCATCATCACCCTGGGGACCATCGAGCAGTTTCTTTCGACCATCCACGAGGCCTTGAGCCTGCAGTTCATCGGGCACACGCTCTACGCGGGCCTCGTGTTCCTCCAGGACCTCTTTACGCTCCTGGTTCTCGTGGGCGTCTCGATGGCCGCCTGGCGCCGTTTCGTGGTCCGCCCCGAGTACCTGGGCCAGTCCCGGGACGCCAACATCATCCTGCTGCTCACCACCTCCCTCATGGTGGCGATCTTCTTGATGAACGGCTTTTTTATCCTGGGCCGCGACCCCTGGTACGCCGAGTACATGCCGTTTTCGAGCACGGTGGCATCCGGGCTCCGCGGCTTGGGCCTGGGCCAAGAAGGTAACCTCGCCTTTGGCACCCTCTTCAAGTGGGTGCACATGTGCATCGTCCTGGGTTTCGCGGTCTACATCCCGGGCTCCAAGCACCTGCACGTGCTCGCCGCCGCCCCCAACACCTTTTTCCGAACTCTCCGCCGCGAGAAGGGCATGAAGCCGATCCACTTCGAGGACGAGACCGTCGTCCAGTACGGCGCCGCCAAGATCACGGACCTGAGCTGGAAGGACACCCTCGACTTCTACTCCTGCACCGAGTGCGGGCGTTGCCAGGAGCTCTGCCCGGCGTGGAACACGCAGAAGCCGCTCTCCCCCAAGAACCTCATCGTCGACCTCAAGCACGGCCTCTTCAAGAACAAGGACGCGATCCTCGCCGGCAACAGCGACGCCGTGACCCCGGTCATCGACGAGAACGTCACCGAGGATGTGATCTGGGCCTGCACGAGCTGCCGGGCATGCGAGATCGCCTGCCCCGTGTTCATCGAGCACACCGACAAGATTTACGAAGTGCGCCGCAACCTGGTGCTCATGGAATCCCGCTTCCCCACTGAACTCCAGACCGTTTTCAAGAACATGGAGACCAACGGCACCCCCTGGGCCTTCGCCGCCGCCGACCGCGGACAGTGGGCCGAAGGGCTCAACGTCCCCACGATGGCCGAGTCCTCGCAGGTCGACGTGCTTCTCTGGGTGGGATGCGCCGGCTCGTACGACGACCGCAACAAGCGGGTGCTGCGCTCCTTTGTGAGCCTGCTCAAGAAAGCCGGCGTGCGCTTTGCCATCCTCGGCGCCGAGGAACAGTGCACGGGCGACCCCGCCCGCCGCGTGGGCAACGAGTACCTGTTTCAATCGTTGGCCAAGACCAACGTCGAGACCCTCAAGCGCTACGGCGTGAGTCGGGTCGTTACGGCGTGCCCTCACTGCTTCAACTCGCTCAAGAACGAGTACAAGCCCTTTGGCGGCGAGTACGAGGTGTTTCACCACACCCAGTTCATCGCCAAGCTCCTCTCCGAAGGCCGCATCAAGCCCGCCAAAGCGGTCGAAGAGACCATCACGTTCCACGACAGCTGCTACCTGGGGCGGTGGAACAACGTGTACGGTGAGCCCCGCTCCATCCTGCAGTCCCTGCCCTCCGCTCGCCTCGTCGAGATGAAGAGCAACCACGACAAGAGCCTCTGCTGTGGCGCGGGCG
>DATJFU010000191.1:0-2169 GCA_035495495.1 Bdellovibrionota bacterium | reverse complement strand
CCGTCCCGGTCCACGTAGAAAGACGAGGTCTCGTCCATGGAGACGCAACCGGTCAAGACCGTCAGGGCCCAAGAAAGGGAGCAGACTAGAAACCAGGATCGGATTTTCATGGGTCGATGGTAGCATGCCGGCCATGTCGCGCATCGCCCTGGTGGTGGCCATGTCCGAAAACCGCGTGATCGGCCGGGAGGGCGCCCTGCCTTGGCGGCTCCCCGAAGACCTCAAGCGGTTCAAGGAGATCACGATGGGCCAGACCATCCTGATGGGCCGTAAGACCTACGAGTCCATCGGCCGCCTGCTCCCGGGACGCACCCACCTCATCGTGTCCCGCAGCGCGGGTTACGACGTGCCGGGGGCGCGCGTGTTTGGTGACCTCGAGAGCGCGCTCGCGGCGGCGAAGGGTGAGTGGGTCTACGTCATCGGGGGCGGCGAGATCTACCGGCAGGCCATGCCCTTGGCCGAGCGCCTGTACGTGACCCACGTCCACGCGCAGGTGGAGGGAGACACCGAATTTCCCGAAATTCCACCCGCGCAGTTTCGCGAGATGGCAGAAGAACGCAGGCCCGGTAATCCCGAGTTCACCTTCGCGACGTACGAGCGAATCTGAAAGGCCGCGATCTCTTCAGGAGTTCAAAGCCCGCAAGGCCACCGTGTGGAACTTGCGGCGGGCCGCTTCGGGGGCCTCGCGATAGGCCTCGAGCAGCTTGCGCAGCCGGGTGTCGGCCGCGGTCAGCGTGAGGGCTAGGTTGGCGGTGTTCGTACCGGGCGTGGCGGCCTTGCCGGCGCCGAGAAAACTCTGAAAGTCGGCCCGCACGGACATGTTCGCCGCCTTGAGGTCGGGGAGCGGGATCCCCAGGGCGCGGGCGAGGGGGGGAGCCTTGTCCCACGGCACCGGCGCGCGGCCGTGTTCGATGTTGGAGATGAACTGAATCGAGCAACCGCAGCTCCTGGCCACATCCGCGAGGCCCAGGCCCAGGCGAAGGCGTGCACCGCGGATCAAATCGGCGAGGGGACCGTGGGACCGGTTGTCCCGTGAGCTGCCCTTGGGGCGTCCGCGCTTCATAGGTGTCGACTCCTTGACGCCACGAAGGCGTCCGTTGGGAAAGCTTGATGAATACCCATCTAGAAAATGTGGAAGAGCGTAAATATACTAAACTTATGGCGATGGAAATTAAGATCTGGGGTGCGCGGGGCTCTTTGCCATCGCCTCATACTCCGGACGCCATTCGCGCCCGCATGCGCGACGTCCTGACCCGTTTTGTTGAGTCAGGAACTGGAAAGAAGGCGGGCGCGGATCAGATCGACGCATTCATGAACGGCCTGCCGCTGCACCTCAGCGGTGGCTTTGGCGGCAACACGCCCTGCATCGAGGTCAAGGCCGACGGCCGCCAGGTCATCGTGGACGGCGGCAGTGGCATTCGCACCCTGGGCTACCAGCTCTTGGGTGGGCCGTGCGGCAAGGGCCAAGGCGAAGTCCACATCGTTTTCACGCACTTCCACTGGGACCACCTCATCGGTCTCCCGTTCTTCGTCCCCATTTTCATCCCCGGCAATGTCATCCACATGTACGCGGTGCAGCCCGAGCTCGAGGCGTGCATTCGCGCGGTGTTCAAGAAGCCGTTCTTTCCGGTTCCCTTTGAGTACCTGGGCGCCAAGATCCAGTTTCACACCCTGGAGGCGCGCAAGCCCAAGGCCTTTGGGGACCTCAAGGTCACGCCCTACCAGCTGGACCATCCGGATCCGTGCTGGGGCTACAAGTTTGAGCAGGGTGGAAAAGTCTACGCCCACTGCGTGGACACCGAGGCGACCCGAGTGACCCCCGAGGAACTCGGTCCGGATCTACCGCTCTACCAGGGCGTGGACCTCATGGTCTTTGATGCGCAGTACACGCTCATGGAGACCATCGAGAAGATCGATTGGGGGCACGCGGCGGCCTCGATCGGCCTGGACCTGGCCATGCGCGAAGGCATCAAGCGCGTGCTGTTCATGCACCACGACCCCGCGTCGAGCGACGAGAAGATCGCCGAGGCCGAGGCCGAAGCCCGCCGGTATTACGACAATCAGCTCCGCACCGCCAAGCGCTCGGGGCGCCGGCTCCACGAGGTGGACTGGTCGTTCGCCGTCGAGGGGACGGTCGTTAAGCTGTGATCCGTTCGCGAACCTCGGCCC
>DATJFU010000190.1:0-3337 GCA_035495495.1 Bdellovibrionota bacterium | reverse complement strand
ACGCCTTTCTTCCAATCCGGGAGCCCGCGGGCGGCGGCGTGCTTCTTGGCTTCGGACACGCGTGAAGCCCAGGGCGAGGCGCGGTAGAACCGGCGCAGAAATTCTTTGGACAGCTGGGTTCCGCCGCGCAGGATGCGCAGCTCATCCGGTCCGATGGCGTCGACGAGCAGCAGCTCACCGTCGGCATCGAGCGCCCACTCGAGCTTGCCGTCCGCGAGCTCCAGCCCGGCGATGCGGCAGCGGTAGCGCACAAAACCCGCCACCCACGCCGTGAGCAGCATGAGATTCTGGATCTGGTGCGCGGACAGCCCAGTGATGGCCAGGGCTTCGCCCACGGTCACGGGCCGGTCCGTGGGCTCGAGCTTGGTAAAGAGTTCGATGACCGGAAACGCCCAGCGATCGCCCTCGCGGACGCGGTCGCGGGGTCCGCGGCGATCCTCGATCCGGCGGCCGCCCTCGGTCTTCACATCCTGTGGAATGGCGAGCTGCGCGGCGTACTCCGGGTGCGCCGCCGCCCGCGCGGGCAGCGAGCTCCCCGGCGGCGCCGAGAACCTGAACACCACCTCGAGCGGAATCAGCCGCGGCAGCGGAGCCGAGCGCGTCGTGCCGTAGTCCCTCACCGACCGACCCATCACCTTCTGCACGGCTGGCGGCACCACGTTCACGGGCCGCACGGCGATGTGCTTGGGCGGCTCTTTGACCCGGTCGAGGCCCACGGGCTCGACCTTTCCGCCGCCGTCCGCCTTGGCGGCGCCGGCGTCACTGACCACGCCCAGGAGGTGCGTGCGCAGTCCTTGGGTCTGAAGTTTTTCTCCGAGCTCGTTGAAGATCGCGCCCACCGACGCCTGGGGGGCCGCGCCGAGGGGCACGGGCCCATCGGTGGCGGCGGGCAGCCGGGCCACGCCGTTGCGGAGGTCGTAGGCTTCTCCGGTTCTCGAGAACTCTTTCCAGGTCTGGGGCTGGGCGACACGGCCCAGGAAATCCGCCGCGAGGATCGCGAGGGCCTGCCCCTTGCCCTCGATGGCGTCGGGCATGCGGCCCCAGTCAAAAACCGAGAAGGCGTCACTGAATTTGAAGAGCGCGGCCGACCCCCCCGAGGCGAGGGCCACGGGTCCCAGAACGTCTTTGACGGATCCGCGGTAAAGAACCGGCGTCACCGGTGCCCTCCCGTTTTCTCGCGCCGGTCGCTCGAGTTGGTCGCGCGCCGGTCGGCTCGCCGCAGACTCGCGAACTTCTGCGCCGCCGCCACGTCGATGGGATATTTGCCATCGAGGCAAGCCATGCAGGGCGTGAAGTCGGCCCGGTGGTTCGCGGGCGCCGAGGCGATGGCCTCCTGCAGGCCGGGCAGATCCTGGTAGATCACCGCGTCCGCGCCGAGCTCCTTCTCGATCTCGGCCGTCGAGCGCGCGTTGGCGATCAGCTCTTCTTCGTTCGGAAAGTCGATGCCGTAGAAGCAGGGGTGCTTGATGGGTGGGCAGGTCGAGACAAAGAAGACCTGCGCGGCGCCCGCCTTGCGGACCAGGTCCACGAGCTTGCGTGAGGTCGTCCCGCGCACGATGGAGTCATCCACCAGGAGTAGCCGCTTGCCCTCGATCTCCGAGCGCACCGGCGAGAGTTTGAGATCCACCGCCTGGTTGCGCTTGTCCTGCGAGTCCAGAATGAACGTGCGTTTGATGTACCGGTTTTTAATCAGCGTCTCGCGGTACGGGAGCTTGAGCTCCTCGGCCAGCGCGATGGCGGCGATGCGCGAGCTCTCGGGCACCGGCACGACCATGTCGGCTTCGAACCCGCGCTCCTTGAAAACCTTGCGGACCTGGGTCGCCAGCTGCCGTCCGAGCTGAATCCGGGTGCCGTACACGGGCACGCCGTCGATCTCGGACTCGGGCGACGCGAAGTACACCCACTCAAACATGCAGGGGCGGCGCTTTTCGGCGCGGATCACCCGCGTGTGCACCTTGCCCTGGAGGTCGATGAAGAGGGCTTCTCCGGGCTGGAGGTCGCGAACTTTTTCGTATCCGTTGAATGCGAGAGCGACGCTCTCGCTCGCGATCATGTGGGCCTCACCGCTCGGCAGGGCGCCCTCGCCGGTCTGCGCGCGCTTGCCCCAGGAGATGGGCCGGTTGCCCACGGGGTCCCTGAAGGCCAGAAGTCCGTGGTCCGCGATGAGGGTGACGACGCTGAAGCTCCCTTTGGCCTGGGAGTAGACGGTCTCTAGCCCCTTGCAGAGGTCATCAAAGCTGAGACGGTCCCCCTCGGAGACCGTTTGCGACAGGCCTTGGGCGAGGAGATTGAGGAGGATCTCCGTATCCGAATGGGTCAGGAGCCGGCGCCGATGCTTCTTGGCCAGGTCGTCGCCGAGCTCGGCCGTGTTCACCAGGTTGCCGTTGTGAACGATCCCCAGACCGTAGGGGTAGCTGATGAGAAACGGCTGCACGTCCACGGGATCGCCGCGGCCCACGGTGCTATAACGCGCATGGGCCACCGCGAGGGATCCCCCCAGCGTGGCCATGTTCTCCCGTGTGAAGACGGATTCCACCAATCCCAGGTTCTTCACCCGGTGAAAGCCGTCCTTGTCATAGGTCAGGATTCCCGCGGCGTCCTGGCCGCGGTGCTGAAGGGTCGTCAGGCCCAAGAAGGCCTCACGCGCCGCTTCGGGACTCCCGATTAAGCCGACTATGCCGCACATCTTGCCCGGCAGAGATACCACAGGCGGAGGGGCGTTGTCGCCCATCCATTATGGAATCACTACCGATTCCACCACCCAGCCAAAGGACGCGCTTTGCGCGTCCGGGAGAGCGAGGCATGGTGGGGGGAAGCAGGGCCGCGACGCCCTGCCTCCCCAAGCCTTCACGGATTACTTCGAGACGTCGAACTGCGAGGTCGAGGTACCGAAGGACGACGCGCACGTGGTCGTCGTGCTGGACGTGCTGGTCGTCGGCAGCGTGTACAGCATGCCCTGCAGGCGGTTGCCGTTCACGATCGTCAGGTTGCCCGAGTAGGTCACCTGGCAGCCGTTCTCAAACGACGTCATCTGGATGTTCTGAAGAAAGTTGCCGTTCACCTGGCCACGGATCTGGCCGGTCACCGGAACAAAGCTCCCCACGAAGCCACCCTGGCCGCCCGACTGGGTCTGGCTGGGGGTGCTGATCACGCTACCGGAGACCTGGTCGCCGTTTTGGATCAGCTGGAGATTGGCTTGGTACTGTTGCATGAACCCACCGTTGAGGCGCTGCTGGGTGCCCACAAAGTTACCGGTGAGGTTCGGGCCGCAGCCCACGAGGCCCGCAACCAACAAGGTCAGGACCGCAAACTTGATTTCGCGTTTCATGGCTATTTT
>DATJFU010000189.1:0-2666 GCA_035495495.1 Bdellovibrionota bacterium | reverse complement strand
GTGAAGTGTGTGCCATGATCCGCTCGTTCTCTCAGTCTCTTAGTTCAAGCTCTTGATGTACGCGATGAGGGCGTTCATCTCGGGTTCCGTCACCAGGCCCTGGAACGTGGGCATCACGGGTGTGTAACCCTTGACCAGTTTGGCCGTGGGATTCTCGATCGACTCCCGCAGGTAGTTCTCGTCCGCGCTCGCCACGCGGTCGCCGTTGGCCAGATCCACGGGGTGGCC
Source organism: Bdellovibrionota bacterium (assembly GCA_035495495.1). Lineage (GTDB taxonomy): Bacteria > Bdellovibrionota > UBA1018 > UBA1018 > JADZFF01 > JADZFF01. Next base: position 2,438 of record DATJFU010000189.1, on the reverse strand, counting down.
GTAGACCCCTTTGAGCGAGGGACCGGCCTTCTGCGAACCGTCGTTGGAGTGGCAGCCCACACAGCCCTTGGTGGCGGCGAGCTCACGCCCTTTGTCGGCCAGACTCGGGGCCCGGGTCAGGGAGGGCGAGGCGTGGGTCGTCGTCACCTGGTCGTCGACCGCCGCGAGGGTCTGCGTATTGATCTCCTTGCCCTGGATGAACCGGCTCCAGTCCTCGGGAGAAACCGCGTAGACCTTGGCGAGCATCCCGGAGTGCGAGGTGCCGCAGTACTCGGCGCAGTATACGTCGTGCTCACCCTTGGCCGTGGCCTCAAACCAGACGGTGGAATACCGGCCCGGGACGGCGTCCTTCTTGACCCGCATGTTGGGGACGAAGAAGGAGTGGAGCACGTCCTCGGACGTGATCACGAACTTCACGGGCTTGTTGACCGGCACGAACACCTGGTTGGTGTACATGCGACCGTCGTCGTACTGAAACTGCCAGAGCCACTGCTTGGCGATGACCCGGATCTCGATGGCGTCGCCGGGGGCGGTCACCATGTCGCGGTACAGGGCGTAGCCCCAGCCGAACACGGTGAACACGAGGATGGTGGGGATCACCGTCCAAAGGATTTCAACCCCCGTGTGGCCGTGTACGTCGTTGACCTTGCCGCCGGCTCTGGCCTTGAACTTGACCGAGAAGTAGACCATGGCGGCGATCACGCCGACGAAGAACACCACGCTGATCCAAACCAGAAACGCGTAGAATACGTCCCAGTGACGGGCGATGTCCGATCCAGCCAGGGGCAAGCTGCCACGAAGAATGTCGACCAACATTTAAACCGCACTCCCTCGAACGGGTTCCGATCGCCTTTGCCGTTTCCAAAACACTGCCAAGTAAGCGCCCACGGCAAGGGTCATGAAGGCGCTCACCAACTGCACCAATCTCAGCACGTACAGCGAATATCCCCGCTGACTCGGATCGTAGCGAAAGCAAAAGAGTACCACCTGATCCACCAGGCTGCCCGTTTTTCCTTCGCCGGCTTCGATCAAAGAAAGCCTCAGATCCCGGGGCGGGTACTCGATCCCGAACAGCACCCGCGAGATCATTCCCGACGGCGTGAGGACAAAGATCCCCGCCTGGTGGGCGAACTGTTTGGACCCCGCGTCCCACTTGAAATCAAACCCGACCTGGTTCGTGAGCCGGCGAACCTGCTCCTCGCTACCCGTCAGAAAATGCCAGCCTGCCGCCGCATCGGGTCGGCCCAAGCCGCCCAAGACCGAAGCCTTTTTCTTGGCGGCGAGTTCGGGACCCTCACGGGAGTCCATGCTCACCGTGACCACCTCAAACTCTTTGCCCGGCGTCCAGCTAAACGCCTTGAGCCCGTCGATCATGCCGTTCAGGACAAAGCCGCAAAGACCGGGGCACTCGTAATAGACGACGCTGAGAAGTACGGGCCGCTTGGAGTGGAAGAAATCTCCGAGCACCACGTCCTTGCCCGATTCGTCGCGGAGATGGATGGACTCGATGTCGACCTTGGCGCCGAGGCGCTCGCGGATCCCGACGCCCTGGAGGGCCCCGGGAACCTTGCCCGGCGCGTCAACGGCCCAGCATTCCACCGAAGAAAATGAGAGACCCAGGGCCAGGATCGGCCCAAGAATCTGGACGATGGATGCGCGAACACGGTGCTGCATGGCCTGAATAAAACCAGTCATAAGACCCGACGCGTCCCCGGGTCAATTGGAATCCCCGCGGCGAAGTGCTATCCGGTGGTCACACTCCATGCGCGAACGACTGCGTATCTATAAGGAACTCTCCAAGTCCGGCATTGTGGCGCTCGTGCTGATCAGTGTCTTTGCCGGTTACCTGGTGGGCCGGCCCCTCGACCGGCCCCTCGGAGTCCTCCGCCTGCTCGAGACCCTGGCCGGAGTGTTGCTCCTCGCTTCCGGATCGTCGGCCCTGAACCAGTACCAGGAGCGCCACCTGGATCGCCGCATGCCCCGTACGGCCAAACGTCCGCTCCCCAGCGGGCGTCTCGGCGAGCGCGAGGCCCTGGCCTTCATCGTCGTCGGCCTCGCGGCGGGCCTCGGGATCCTGGGATGGCTCGACCTGCAGCTCGCGGGCTTGGGTGCGGCGGCGGTCGTGCTCTACAACGGCCTGTACACCCTGTGGTGGAAGCCGAAGTGGAGCTTTGCCGCAATCCCCGGCGCGGTACCGGGAGCCCTGCCGATCCTCATGGGACACGTCGCCGCCCGCGGCGACGTGCGGGCGCCCGGCGGGTGGTACCTCTTTTTCATTCTTTTCATGTGGCAGATGCCGCACTTCTGGTCCCTGGCCCTACGGTACTCGGACGACTACCGGGAGGGGAGCATCCCCACCCTCCCCGTCAAACACGGAAGCGGCATCACCCTGAAACACATCCTGCTCTGGTGCCTGGCCTACGTGGGCGTAGCCCTGG
>DATJFU010000188.1:0-5103 GCA_035495495.1 Bdellovibrionota bacterium | reverse complement strand
GCTGTGGCTGCGTCAAGCCGTGGAGCGACGTTCCCGCGTGCAAGGGCTGGCTGGGCCTCACCGAGGAGCAGCGCCTCGCGACGGTGTTCAGGCGCGCCCGCCTGCCCGAGTGCTGGGTGAGATCCTTTGAGTACTACGGCTTTTACTGGCTCGGTTGGGACCGCATGGAAGACACCATGCACTTTGAGTTCTTGGGCAAGCCCGAGGACATCAGCGGAATCTGAGGCGAACGTGGGGATCGGTGAATGGAGCGCCCTGGGCTGCGCGGTGGCTTGGGCCGTGTCGGTCATCTTCTTCAAGCGCGTGGGCGCCTCGGTCAACCCGTTCTCGCTCAATCTCTTCAAGAACACGCTGGGTCTGATCCTCTTCATCCCCACCTGGGCGATCCTGGGCCCGTGGCCGGTCGACCTCCCGGCGACCCGGGACGTGCTCCTTCTCCTATTGAGCGGCTTCTTGGGCATCGCGGTCGCGGACACGATCTTCTTGCGGGGCCTCAACCTCACCGGGGCGGGCCTCACCGCCGTGGTGGAATGTCTGTACAGCCCGTTCGTGCTCCTCTTTTCTTGGACGTTTCTCGGGGAGCGGCTGCAGGGAAAGCAGCTCATGGGCGCGGGCTTGGTGCTCGCCGCGGTTCTATGGGCCTCGCTCGACGGACTCAGGATCAGGCAAAAGCCCAAGTCCCTGATGGTCGGCGCGGGGCTCGTGGCTCTGAGCATGTTTCTCATGGCCGTCGGCATCGTGATCGCCAAACCTGTCCTGCCGCACCTGCCGCTGCTGTTTGCCGTCGAGATTCGTCTCGTGGCCGGCACCCTGGGTCTTTGGATGCTCGTGCCCGTGGTGGGCTTGGGCCGGGCCAAGCCGCTGCACTTTCTCAAGACCCGCCATTGGCGCTCGCTCGTGATCGGATCCTTTGTCGGCGCCTACCTATCGATGGTGCTTTGGCTCGCCGGCGTCAAAGAGACGCAGGCGTCGGTGGCCGCCGTCCTCAACCAGACCTCGACGCTCTTTACGCTTCTTCTGGCGGCGCTCTTCTTGGGCGAGCCGCTGACGCGGGGACGCGTCGCCGCGGCCCTGCTCGCCACGGGCGGCGTGGTGCTCATGACGCTCACTTGAGTTCGATGCCTTTCAGAAACAGGTAGTTGAGGGGCGAGATCTCAAGCTTGTGCACCCGCCTGCCCACGAGCACGGTGTTCTTGCTGTGAAACAGGGGGACCACCGCCACGTCCTTGCGGAGCAGGATCTCTTCAGCCGTTCGGAACGCGTCTTCGCGTTCGCGCGGGATGAGGGCCGACCGGCCCTTGGCGACGGCCGCGTCGTACTGCGGATTCTTCCACCGCGTGTAGTTGGTGCCGCTCGAGGAGAGAAAGACTTCCATCGCGCTCGAGGGATCGGGGTAGTCGAGACCCCAGCGGCTGAGAAAGAGCTGGGCCTTGCCGGATTTGACCGCCGCCTGAAAGTCCGCCGATGATCCCAGATGCGACGTGACCGTGATCCCGAGTCCCTGCTTGAGGCCGTCGGTCACCACCTTGCCCATGGCCTGGGCGCCGTCCGCGGGCGATACCCAGAGATCGAGCTTGGGCGGCTCGGTGCCTTCGGCGTATCCGGCGCGCGAGAGCGCCGCGCGGGCGTCGTAAAGCGAGAACTCGAGGGCCAGACCCGAGGAGCCACCCTGGACGCCGGGAGGGATCCAGCCCGTGGCGGGGAGCTGTCCGCCCTGGAGCGCCGCGGGAAAAGCTTTGGGGTTGATGGCTTGGGCCACGGCTTTTCTGAAGTTCACGTCTCGGAGCGGTCCGGACTGGGTGTTGAAGCCGAGGTAATAGGTCGCGAGATATGGAAACTGCCTCATCTGGACGAATTCACCCGCGGGCCCGATCTTAACGCTGAGAAAGTCCTCGGTGGTGGAGTTGAGGAGAAAGTCGTACCAGCCGCGGGAGAAAAGCGACCGCGTCTTTCCGTCATCCGCTTCGATATCGATTTCAGCGCGCTCGACCGAAGGGGACTTTCCCCAGTACGTCGGGTTGCGCTCGAGGACGATGCGCTTGCCGTGATCCCAGGTCGAAAGCTTGTAGGGTCCCAGGGTCACGAGGCGCGCGGGATCGGCCCAGTGGGTTCCGAACTTCTGCACCAGGTCCTTGCGGATCGGAAACGTGACCCAGAACGTGGGCATGTGGATGAAGTGCGGAACCGGTCCCTTGAGGTTCACGACAAAGGTGAAGTCGTCCGGCGCCGCGACCGAGGACACCTCGGAGAGAAACGAGGCGTACGACGACTTGAGTGAGGGATTCATCAGCCGCTTCCAAGAGTCGACGAAGTGGGCGGCCTTGAGTTCCACCCCATCCATCCACTTCACGCCTTTGCGGATCTTGAAGGTGTACTGCTTGCCGTCCGTGGTCACGGACCAGCTTTCTGCCAGCGCCGGCACCGGTTTGAGGTCCGGTCCCTCTTCGAGGAGGCCCTCCATGAGGTTCATGATCACGTAGGTCTCGGAGTGGGTATGGGCCAGGTTCCAGTCCAAGGTGGCCGGGTCCGAGGGGATTCTGAACCGCAGGGTGCCGGGCGCGGGCGGGGGAGCCGAGGGGTCGGCGGCGAGGGCGACCGTGGACCCGAGGAGCAGGACGGAGAACCACGGTGCCGCGACACGAAAGAGATTCATGGATTCAAAAAGGGTATCGGAGCGTCGTGCCCGAGTCCAAGCGACGAATATTACAAGGAACCGCCGCACAAACCCCATAGGAGTCTAATTTTATCAATTAAGAGCGGGGGCGGCGAGGCGATTTTGCCCGTTGCCCTGCCCCCCTTTCGAGTGCTATCCCCTAGAGATCATGAGTGAATCCGGCCTCAAGGACATGGCGGACTTGGTTTCGCTGTGTAAACGTCGCGGCATCGTTTTTCCCAGCTCCGAGATCTACGGCGGGATCAACGCCTGCTGGGACTACGGTCCGCTCGGCGTCGAAATTAAAAAGGCCGTGAAGGACCGGTGGTGGAAGGCCATGACCGACCGGTCGGACGTCGAAGGCGTCGACGCCGCGATCCTCATGCATCCGCGCACTTGGGAAGCCTCGGGCCACGTCGAAGGCTTTGTCGATCCGCTCGTGGACTGCAAAACCTGTAAGGGCCGTTACCGCGCCGACAAGATGGACGTGAGTCCCTGCGGGCAGAAGCCCTCGAAGATGGCTTCGCAGTGTGACGGCGAAAAGGGCGAGCCCCGCCTCTTCAACCTGATGTTCAAGACGTACATGGGTCCAGTCGAAGAATCCGCGGCCGTCGTCTACCTGCGCCCCGAAACGGCCCAGGGCATCTTCGTGAACTTTCTCAACGTGCAGCAGACCATGCGTCAGAAGGTGCCCTTCGGCATCGCGCAGATCGGCAAGGCGTTTCGCAACGAGATCACGCCCGGAAACTTCATCTTTCGCACGCGCGAGTTCGAGCAGATGGAGATGCAGTTCTTTGTCGAGCCGGGCACGGACATGGACTGGTTCGAGAAGTGGCGTGAAATCCGCTACGAGTGGCACTTGGGCAACGGCCTTCGCAAGGAGAAGATCCGTTGGCATGCCCACGGCCCCGGCGAGCTCGCCCACTACGCCAAGGCGGCGTTCGACATCGAGTACGAGTTTCCCTTCGGCTGGCAGGAGTTCGAGGGCATCCATAACCGCTCCGACTTCGACCTCCGGCGCCACCAGGAGTTCAGCTCCAAGCGCATGGAGTACATCGACGAGGTCAAGAAGACCCGCTACCTGCCGTTCGTGATCGAGACCTCGGCCGGCTGCGACCGGACCGTGCTCGTGCTGCTGGCGGAGGCGTTTCGCAAGGGCGTGGCCGAAGGCGAGGAGCGCATCTATCTCAAGCTCCACCCCGCCATCGCGCCGTACAAAGTGGGCATCTTTCCGCTCATGAAAAAGCCTGAGCTCACCGAGTACGCCGACAAGGTGTTCAAGGACGTTCACTCAAAGTTTCGATGCACTTACGATGACGGGGGTTCCATCGGAAAGCGCTACCGCAGGCAGGATGAAATCGGCACCCCATACGGAGTCACGATCGATTATGACACTCTCTCAAACCACACGGTCACGGTCCGCGACAGGGACTCAATGGCGCAAGAGCGGATCGCCGTCGAAAAAATCGTCGACTACGTCGGCCAAAAAATCCAAAACTGGCACGCCTAAGTCCAACGGCAAGTACGTCTTCTCCTTCGGGGGCGGACGGGCCGAAGGCGCCGAGACCCAGAAAGAACTTCTGGGGGGCAAGGGTGCGAACCTGCACGGCATGACCAAGCTGGGTCTGCCGGTTCCGCCCGGCTTCACGATCTCGACTGAGGTTTGCACGTACTTCTACGGCAACAAGAACTCCTACCCCAAGACGCTCCAGAACCACGTCAAGACGGCTCTCGCCCGCGTGGAAAAGGAGATGGGCCGTAAGTTCGGCGCCAAGAAGAATCCCCTGCTGGTGTCGGTGCGTTCAGGCGCCCGGGCCTCGATGCCGGGCATGATGGACACGATCCTCAACCTCGGCCTCAACGACGAGACCGTCGAGGGCCTCATCGCCGAGTCCAATGATCCGCGCTTCAGCTACGACAGCTATCGCCGTTTCATCACGATGTATTCGGACGTCGTGCTGAACATCCACTCCAACCAGTTCGAGGCGCTCCTCGAAGAGGTGAAAGATCGCCGGGGGGTCCACGAGGACACCGAGCTCTCGGCCGAAGATCTCAAGGATCTGGTGAGGCAGTACAAACAGCTCGTGAAATCCCAGGGCAAGGAGTTTCCGGAGGATCCCTGGGATCAGCTCTGGGGCGCCATCGGCGCCGTGTTCGGCTCGTGGATGAACCCGCGCGCGATCACGTACCGCAAGCTCAACGACATCCCCGAGGAATGGGGCACCGCCGTCAACGTGCAGTCCATGGTGTTCGGCAACATGGGCAACGACTGCGCCACGGGCGTGGCCTTTACGCGCGATCCTTCGACGGGCGAGCGCCGGTTCTTCGGTGAGTTTCTGATCAACGCCCAGGGCGAAGACGTGGTGGCCGGCATCCGCACGCCCCATCCGATCAACGACGCCTCACGCAACGACAGCAACAGGCAGTTCAAGACGCTCGAAGAAGAGATG
>DATJFU010000187.1:0-7109 GCA_035495495.1 Bdellovibrionota bacterium | reverse complement strand
CAAGCGCGGCCGGCGAGCTTAAACGCTTCTTCGACGGCGTCCGCTTCGGATTCCAGATTGAACCCGTGCGGGGAGAGGCGAATGCTGTCCTCGAGCTCCCGGATCGCATGGGTGACCCCGACCTTTTTCAAGGATGCTGAAAGGGCTTGAGCGCCACCGCGGGGGCGGAACGTGAGAATCGGAGACTTGCCGTCCTGTCCCGCGTCGTTGGCCAGGACGTCGGCCCCGTGGTTGTTCACGACGGCAAGAAGGCGGGTCGCGACCTTTTGCGCCTGCCGATTGAGGGCATCCACTCCGCACTCGGTGAGGAGCTGCATCGAGGCCGCCGTGCCGACGGCGCCCAGGATCAGAGGGCAACCCGGTTCAAAACGATGGGCGTCGCTCCGCGGGGTCTTGAAGGGATCGACGGGGTCGTAGGGCATGCCGTAGGTGAACGCCCCCTGCATGAGGGGCTCGAGCTCCAGCTGACGGCCGGCTTTGAGCGCGAGAAATCCGTGGCCCGGAGGCGAGCAGAGCCATTTCTGGCTCGCGCCGCAGACGGCGTCGACGTCCGATTCGGCCATGTTGAAGGGAATGATGCCCAGGCCCTGGATCACGTCGACGACGACCCAGGCGCCCACCTTGCGTGCCGCGCGGACGATGGGCTGAAGCTCCGTCATGGCGCCCGTGCGGGACTGCACCCACGAGATCGCCACGACCCGCGTGCGGGGGCCGATGCGCTCGAGCAGACGGCCTTGTCTCACGCCGTAGTCGGACTCGGACGGCGCGAGGATCACGCGGGCCCCGGAGCGGCGCGCGGCCGTGTGCCAGGGATAGGCGTTGGAGGGGTACTCCTGGTCCCAGATGAGGATCTCATCGCCGGGTTTGAACTTGAGGCCAAAGGCCACCTGCGAGATGGCCGCCGAACAGGTCGGAAAATGGGCGGTGTAGTCGGGTTCGGCTCCCACGAACGACGCGATGGTGCGTCGAGCCGACTCGTACGCGCCGACGAAGTCGTCGAGCATCGCATAGCCCCGCCGCGAGTAGTCCAACATGAAGTCGGACACCGCTCGAACCGTGGGCTTGGGCACGGGGCAGAGGCCCGCGTTGTTCAGGTGGATCAGGCCGTGGCCCAGATCCATGTTGCTTCTCAAACGTTCGGGCCCGGTCATGTGGTCAGCTCGTGGCTCCGGTGGAGTTCGGCGTATTCGCCCCCGGCGTTCAGGAGCTCGTCGTGGGCGCCGCGCTCCACGATCTTTCCTTGGCGGAGAACTAGGATCTGGTCGGCTCCGCGCACCGTCGACAGCCGGTGAGCGATCACGAGGGTCGTCCTGTCCTTCATGAGGCTGTCGAGGGCCCTTTGCACGGCCTTCTCGGAGGCGGGATCCAGGTTGGAGGTCGCCTCGTCGAGGATCAGGATCGGCGCGCGGCGGAGAAAGGCGCGCGCGATGGAGAGCCGCTGCCGTTCGCCGCCCGAGAGCTTCTGGCCCCGGTCACCGATGACGGTCTGAAATCCGCTCGGAGTTCTTTCGATGAAGTCGAGCGCGAAAGCGGCCTTGGCGGCCTCCCGAACATCGGCCTCGGTGGCGTCGAGCCGCCCGCAGCGGATGTTTTCGTGGATCGTGTCGTTGAAGAGAAAGACGTCCTGGCTGACGACCGCGACCAGGGAGCGGAGCTCTGCCAAGGAGCAGTCGCGCACGTCCACCCCGCCGACGAGGATCCGGCCGCCGGTCACGTCGAAGAGACGGGGGACGAGGCTCACGAGTGACGTTTTGCCCGCGCCGCTGCGGCCCACGACGGCGACCACGTTGCCCTTGGGGACTTCGAAGCTGACGCCGTCGAGCACGTTGCGTCCCGGCTCGTCCGGGTAGGCGAACTTCACGCCATCAAACGTGATCGCGCCCGCGCCCGCGCCGAGGCCCACGGGGTGGGGTTTCTCCACGATGTGGGACGTCCACGAAAAGACTTCCATCACGCGTTTGGTCGCCGCGGACGCCTGGTTGAACTTGATGTTGATGTCGTTGACCCGGCGGAGCGGGTCCATCATGAGCGCAAAGGCCGTGAAGAAACCGAGCAGGTCGCCGGGAGTCATGCGGCCGGAGACCACCTGCGTTCCACCATAGTAAGTCACCGCGGCGATCGCGACGCCGGTGAGGAGCTCGACCATGGGATGCGAGACCTCTTCTAGGGCGGCCGTCTTGAGCGAGAAGCGGGCGAACTCCGAGTTGCGGGCGGCGAACTTGTTCTTGAGGTAGTCCTCGAGCCTGAACGCCTTGACCACGCGGAACCCCGAGAAGGTCTCCTGCAGGCTCGCGAACAGAAGCGCGTTCTCATCCTGCATGCGGTGGATGTAGCGCTTGAGGTTGCGGCCCGTGACCGAGAACACCCACGCGAGGGCGGGCAACAGCGCGAGATTCACCAGGGTCAGGCGCCAGTTGATGTAGAGGGCGTAGCCAAAGAGGCCGAGAAAGGTGAAGGGCTCACGGACCGCCGTGTGGATATTGCCAATGCCCCCGTCGATGATATTGGGGTCGGATCCAACCCGCGACACCAGGCTCCCCGAGCTCCGTTCGGCAAAGTAGTCTGCCGAAAGCCCGAGCAGGTGGGACATGAGGTCGTCTTTGATCCTCTGGTTGACCCGCGCGATCACGACCCGGATCAGATAGTAGTGGGCAAATCGCACGCCGAAATTGGCCACGTAGATCCCCACCATGAGCAGCGGAAACAGGTGGAGCATGTGGGGGTCCTTGCGGACCAGCAGGTCGTCGACCAGGGACTTGACCAATGGGGCGGGCGCCAGGCGCAGGGCGGACAAGGGGATCGCCAGAAGGGCGCTAATGAGGATGTGCGGCAAAAAAGGCCTGAGATAGGGCCGTAACTGCACGAAAAACGGCATTCTGCCGCGCATCCTATGATAAGGATTGGGCCATGGCAAAGGTTCTCGTGGCCGGGGGCGCGGGCTATGTGGGGAGCGCGACCTGTGCCCTTTTGAAGGACAGGGGCCACCGGGTTTGGGTGCTCGACGACCTCTCGACCGGGCGCCGGGAGCTGGCCCTGGGTGAGGGACTCACCGTGGGGCAGGTGGGCGACCGTTCCGCTCTTGCTTCCCTTCTCGGCCAGGGCGGGTTCGACTGCGCCATGCATTTTGCCGCCAAGAGCATCGTTTCGAAGAGTTTTGAGGACCCCGCCGGGTACCACGCCAACAACGTGGACCAAACCGGTGTCCTGGTCGAGGAGCTGGTCCGGGCCGGCGTCCCCCTCATTTTCTCGTCCACGGCCGCCGTCTACGGGGACCCGGACGAGGGGCGACTGGTGGAATCCTGTCCAAAACGGCCGACGTCGCCTTACGGCCAGACCAAGCTTGCCGCCGAGAACCTCATGGAACGGGCCGCCGCAGGCGGGCTGCGGGCGATCGCTCTCCGGTATTTCAACGCCGCGGGCGCCGAGGAGCAGCTCAGGGTGGGCGAATGGCACGAGCCCGAGACCCATCTGATTCCGCGCCTGCTTCGGCGGGCGGCGGAGGGGCTGTACGTCGAGGTCTTTGGCCGCGACTATCCGACGCGCGACGGAACCTGCGTCCGTGACTACATCCACGTGACCGATCTGGCCGAGGCCCATCTGAGCGCGATGGAGCGTCTCCTGGGTTCGGGCAGCGACCAGGGGACGTTCGAGGCCTTCAACCTGGGTAACGGTCACGGCGCGTCCGTGCTCGAGGTCATCGACGCCTGCTCGCGGGCCTTGGGCCGGCGCCTTGAGGTTGTCGATCGCCCGCGCCGTTCAGGCGATGCCGCCACGCTCGTGGCCGACATCAGCCTGGCCACCCGAGAACTCGGGTTCAGGCCCAAGTTCTCCTTGGACCGCATCGTGGAGACGGCCCGTGACTGGGACCGCAAGCGGAGGACGCTCGGGTGAAGAATCGGGCGGTTTTCTTGGATCGCGACGGGACCCTCAACGTCGATCCGGGTTACCTGGCGGACCCTGACAAGCTGCGCCTCATCGATGGCGTGGGAGAGGCCCTCTCCCGTCTCAAGGCCCTGGGGTATAAGCTCGCGGTCGTCTCCAACCAGTCCGGCGTGAGCCGCGGTCTCATCGTCGCCGACCAGATTCCGCGCATCAACGCGCGCCTCAACGAGCTGCTTGAACCCTTTTCCGTGCGCATCGAGCATTTTGAGATGTGCTTTCTCATGCCCGACGATCCCGCGAGCCGGCGCAAACCCAAGCCCGACCTGATCCAGGCGGCGGCGCGTGCCCTCGACGTGGACATCTCGCGGTCCTTCATGGTCGGTGACAAGGCTTCGGACGTGCGTGCCGGCCGCGCGGCGGGTTGCCTCGGCAGCGCGCTCGTCCTGACCGGAAACGGCGCGCACGCCCGGAGGCAGCTCTCGATGGGAGAGGCCGATTTCATCGGCGCGGACCTGACCGAGGTCAGCCGCTGGATCGAGGCAAAAACCGCAAGCTCTTGAGCTCGCTGCGGTCAAATCCAGGAACGTGGTAGGCCAGCAGCCCCGTGAGGTAGTTGCCCAACGCCTCGTGCGCGGGAGCGCTCGCGTGGGCGTTCTCGAGAGCGCGGCGGATGGGTAGCCGGACTCCCGTGTACAGGTCGAGCAGCGCGGAGGCCGGCACTTCGACCCTGTTGGCCGCGCCGAGCTCGGTGAGACGGACAAATCGTGTCGAGGTTCCACGGCAGGCGGGGCAGATCCATCCGGCGTCCGCCACCAGGCAGGCGAGACCCGGATCGGATGCGAGATCCTGAATGCTGTCCAAGACGGTTCCGCACTCGAGGCAGGCGTGGAGCGTGGGCTGAACACCCGCCCACTGCATGATCTTGGCCAGATAGGCGTTGAGGAGCGGACCCGCGGCTTCGGCGGAGGGTAAGGATTCCACCGCAGCGAGCCCGTTGGACAGGAGCTTGAAGAGATCGGTCGACGCCTCGTTGGCCGGAGCCAGGCGGAGCACGAGCTCGCAAAGAAGACTGCCGACGGCCATCCGGCCGAAGTCGGATCGGAGGGCCGAGTACTCATGGCGGATCTCGGCGCCGTCGAGACGGGCGAGCTCGGCATGGGGTTTGTGGACGTAGGTCCACTCGGAGGCCGAAAAGGGTTCGAGCGCGCCGCCAAAGCGGCGGGACTGGACGGCGTTACGCGCCAGCGCCGTCACCTTGCCATTGCGCTCGGTGAGCGCCGTGACGATGCGGTGGCGATCCTCAAAACGAACGGATTTGAGGACGATGGCTAGGTCCTTAACGGGTTGCACCCGCTCTACTTAACACGGATCGAATAGGTTTTGCCGGGGGCGGCTTGCTCCCAGCGAGGATCTTCTCTTGCGATGCGGCGCAGGGTCGTTCCTACGGCCTCTTTGTCCGTGCGCGAGGGGTGGGTGATCACGATCTTGCGGGCCTTTGAGTCCGACAAGGCCTCTTGGAGATCCACTAGGTTGGTGTGGGTGGGATGGTCCTGGCGCGCGAAGTAGGCCTCGTGGAGGACCAGGTCGGACCTGAACGCCAGGCTCATGCTGGCCTCGGTAAAGCGTCCGTCGCCGCTGACAAAGAGACTCGAGCCCGCCGCGGTCTCGACTCGGACCGAGAGGTTGCGCACGGAGTGCACGGTCGCCGCGCACTCCAGCTTCAACCCTCTCCATTTGATCCGATCGCCCTCGCGCAGGCCGCGGGTGGGGACACGAAACTTGAGCTTCTGCCGCACGCCCGGGTAGGCCAGATCGAGCACCTTGCGGACGTAGGCATCCACGCCCGCGGGTCCAAGGATCTCGAGCGGACGCGAACGCCGCTCCTCGTGCATCCGGACGATCAGGGGTCCCAGGCCAAAGGCGTGGTCGGCATGAAAATGCGTGAGGTAGACCGCATCCAGGTCGGCGGCGCCGCCGGGGAGAGCCCAGAGCCTCTCGGGGATCTGATATCCGCAATCAAAGAGAACCGTGGGTACGCCGGCCCCGAAAAGAAGGCAGGCGTTGTTTCCGCTGCCGGTATCAAAAGCTTCTCCGCAACCCACGATGCCCACGGTGGCCATATGGCCAAGAGCATAGCCCCGGTGGTACCATCGGTCCATGCTCGCTTGGTCGATGCTGATCGGGTACTTCGCGGCCCGTTATCTGCTCTTTGAGCGTCTCGACACGTATTTTCAGTACGCTTCTTACATCTTTGAATTCGCTTTCGTCGGCCTCGCGGCGTACCTCTATCGCGGCAAATTTCGGTTCGAGCTCAGGCCTGACCGTCGATTCTGGGCGGCGTCGGCCCTTTGCGCGATCGTGGGATTTGGCATCAGCGTCGCGACTGTAAAAGCCGGCGTCGGGATCCCTTTCGCCATGGACCAGGGCGTGACCATCTTCTTTCTGCTCACCTTGAGCCCGGTGCTCGAGGAGCTTCTTTTCAGAATGGCGCTGCTTCTGCCGCTGGCGCAGCTCCTGGCCAAGCGCAATGCGTCGGTCACGATCGCGGCCAACGCCGCGCTCTTCGCGGCGGTCCATTGGGTCGCCGTGTTTCAGGTCAACTCTTCGGTGGCACCGTTCGTCGCGGTCCAGTCGGTCTATACGCTGGCGCTGGGAGGGCTTTGCGCCTCATGGATGATGCGCACGACATCCGTGGCGTATCCCATGGGCCTGCATTTCTTCTTCAACGTGGGATTCTACCTGGGCGCCGCGGCTTGCGGCTTGGCCTGAGCTCTCATTTCAGATCCTCGAGTTCGCCGCCGTTCTTGAGACCCAGCTTGAAGAGCTTGAGGAGTCCCCCGAAGAAATCCGGGTCCAGGCGGTCGCGGTTGAACTGCATGAGGGTTTCGACGGCTTGCCTCGCGTTCATCCCTTTGCTCGTGGGGCCTTGAATCGCGTACTCGCAAAATACGTCGGCCACCGAGATCAGTCGGGCCATGGGATGGATCTTGCTCTTGGTGAGCGCGCGGGGATACCCGAAGCCGGCACAGTCCTCCTGGTGTTGCATGGCCACGATGGCCGCGTCCGATGGCAGGTTGGGCATCTGATTGAGGATTTCCGCCCCACGAACCGTATGGGATTCCATCAGGGTTTTTTCGGTGGCCGAGAGCGCGTGACGGGGTTTATCGACGATCTCACGTGACAGTTCTTTCATGCCCACATCGTGAAGCAGGCCTGAGATCGAAACC
>DATJFU010000186.1:0-3696 GCA_035495495.1 Bdellovibrionota bacterium | reverse complement strand
TCCGCGATGTTGAGGATGAACTTGAGAAACCCCTCCATCTCCTCGAAGTGACCCAGGTGATAAAACGCCGAGAGCACGAAGTAGGCGTCCCGTAGCCAGCAGTACCGGTAGTCCCAGTTGCGCTCCCTGCCGCTCTCCTCGGGGAGGCTCGTGGTCAGGGCCGCCAGGATGGCTCCCGTGTCCTCGTAGCAGTGCAGCTTGAGCGTGAGCGCGGAGCGGATGGTCTCGGTTTGGTAGTGGCTCGGGATGGCGCAGTGTTTGACCCAGGTGTTCCAATAATCCACCGTCTGGTCCAAGAAGTTCTGTGAGACCCGCGCCACGTCCTCTTGAAGCGGCTGATCCCAGGTGAGCGCAAAGCACAGCCTCTCCTTGAGGGAGAAGTAGCTTTCTTCAGAGAGGTAGGTCAAAGGCATGTTGGTCGTGAGCCGCAGGCTCCCCTCTTGCAGGTCGTACCGGAGATGGCTATTGCCTCGAACCGGCTTGACCCACCGCTTGGTCCATCCGTCCACGGGATGGCAGGATACCTTGATCCTTGCGCTGCCCTGCACGGGCTCGACGATCCGTATCAGCGTCCGTGGCCTGTAGACGCGGCCGTGTTGGTGAAACCGGGGACAAAAGTCGATGATGCGCACCTCGGCACCGTCGGTTTGGCGCAGCGAGGTCATCAGTACGTTGGTGTGCGGCACGTACATTTGCCGCGACGTGAGCAGCCCCTCGCCCTGGATGGAAAAATGTCCGCCCTCAGGATCGAGCACCCGGCCAAAGACGGGGGGGCTGTCGGGCCGCGGCAAACACAGCCAGTCCAGCGAGCCGCTGGTGTGCACGAGGGCGGAGACTTGGCAGTTCCCGATCAACCCGTATCGGTACATGCCCAGGACTGTATTTTAGTTTGATATCAAAGTAAATACGACCCATGCGGCTCACCTTGCGATTCATGCTGCCCATCGCCCTAGTCATCGGGATCATCGGCTACGCGGTCACGCCGCTGATCGACGAGTGGATGGTCCACTGGTCGATTCGCGATCTGGACTCGAGATCGAGCTCACTGGCCACCGTGTTTTCGGTCTCTAGAAAATCCATCAAGGCGTCCCTTCAGGATCTTCTCCTGGACGGCCATGTGGCCTCCGCCGCCTTCTGCGATCCGGAGGGCCGGTTTCTCTATCGTACGGCCGGGTTTCCACCGCAGGTCCTTTGCAAGGGCGAGGATTCCCGCGTGGTGCGGACACGCGGACGTCAGGTCCACGTCGCCTACCGGTCCCTTCGGACGGCGTCTGGCCGTCCGCGCGGCAGTCTCGTGCTCATCCACGATATGTCGTACGTGCAGAACCGGAGCCGGATGACCAATCTCGTCTTGGCCATTTTCTTTGTCGCGCTCGCTTTCGTGATTTCCCTGATCTCCGTTCTGGTGGCCCAGAGAAGCGTGAAGACGTGGGTGCGGACCCTGAGATCGTTGATCAGGCGTGACGGTGTCCTCACTCCGCCCATGCTCCGGACCGCCACGCCGGAGCTACGGCCCATCATGCGGGACCTGGGGAGCCTCATTCGGGACCTGGAAACGGATCGGCGCGCGCGGGAAGAGAGCCCCGTGAATTGGAGTCCTCGCGCACTGAAGGAGATTCTCTTGGATGAACTCCGGGGTGACGAGATCCTCATCGTGTCCAATCGCGAACCCTACATCCACACCAAGCGGGACGGAAAGATCCGGGTCCAGGTCCCGGCGAGCGGTCTCGTGACGGCCCTGGAGCCCATCATGCGGGCGTGCTCCGGAACCTGGATCGCCCACGGAAGCGGGGACGCCGACCGGGAGGTGGTGGATGCGAACGACCGGGTGCGGGTTCCACCCGAGAAGCCGTCCTACGACATCCGGCGCGTCTGGCTGACCGAAGAAGAGGAAAAAGGCTATTACTTTGGCCTATCGAACGAGGGAATCTGGCCTCTCTGTCACGTCGCGCATACCCGTCCGGTGTTTCGCTCGTCGGACTGGAGGCAGTACAAGCGCGTCAACGCTAAGTTCGCCGAGGCCGTGGTTCAAGAGGCCAAGACCCAGGACCCCGTGATCCTGGTGCAGGATTACCATTTTGGGCTCTTGCCCAAGATGATCAAGGAGAAGTTGCCGGATTCGACCATCATCACGTTCTGGCACATTCCGTGGCCCAACCCCGAGGCCTTTGGCATCTGCCCCTGGCGGGAGGAGATCCTGGACGGTCTGCTCGGCAGCGACATTCTTGGCTTTCATACCCGTTTTCACTGCAACAACTTCATCGACACGGTCGACCGGTACCTCCAGAGCCGCATTGACCGCGAGACCTCGACGATCGCCTACGGAAACCGCCTGGTCGCGGTCAACTCGTATCCCATCTCGATCGAATACCCCTCCAGATGGATGGGCGATCAAAAGCCGATCGCGGACTGCCGGCGTGACGTGAGAAAGTCGCTGGGCCTCCCCGAGGATCGCCTCCTGGGCGTCGGGGTCGACCGGCTGGACTACACCAAGGGAATCCTCGAACGGTTCATGGCGGTCGAACGCCTGCTCGAACTCGAACCACGCTGGCGAGGGCGATTTAGCTTTGTCCAGATCGCCGCGCCTTCGCGCTCGAGCATCGGCCCGTACCAAAACATCCGTGCACAGGTCGCCCAGCTCGCTGAGCGGATCAATTCCCGGTTTGGCCGGGACGGCTACGCCCCCATCATCCTCAAGATGGAGCATCACGATCCCGACCTGGTCTTTGAGTATTTTCGCGCGTCCGAACTCTGCTTCGTGAGCAGTCTCCATGACGGCATGAACCTGGTGTCCAAAGAATTCGTCGCCTCGCGCGACGACGAGCGGGGTGTCCTGATCCTGAGTCAGTTCGCGGGCGCCGCCAAGGAGCTCCCCGAGGCCTTGATCGTCAACCCCTACGACAGCGACCAGTGCGCCGCGGCCTTGCACTCGGCACTGATCATGGCCCCGGGAGAGCAAGCCAGCCGCATGCGCCACATGCGGTCGCTGGTGCAGGAGTTCAACGTCTACCGGTGGGCGGGCAAGATGCTGATCGATGCATCGCGCCTGCGAAACCGGGTGCGGTTCGAGGCGAGGGTCGCGGGGACGGCCCTTTCTGCATGAAGGAGGTCTTTGCGCCCGAGGCTCGCAAGAAGCTCAAGGCCATGGGCTTGGAGCGGGCGCTGTACGCGTTTGATTTTGACGGCACGCTGTCCGGTGTCGTTGCCCGGCCCGACGAAGCCAAGATGCGGGCCACCACCCGCGAACTTCTCGGGGTCCTGGCCCGACGGGTACCGGTGGCCATCGTCTCCGGCCGGGCGGTGGCGGATCTGCGGCAGCATGTGATGGGGATCCCCGCTCGGCTGATCGGCAATCACGGCCTCGAGGGCATCGGGCTGGGCCCCGAGGCTCTGCGGGCCGCGCGGCGGGTTTGCAAGGACTGGGTGCGCGAGCTCAAGGATCCGATCTTCGGGCCCCGGGTCGGAATCGAACTCGAGGACAAAACATACACGCTCAGCGTGCACTATCGAAACTGTCCGGACCGGCGAGCGGCCAAGCTCTCCATCCTGCAAGCCGCGAGCTCGCTTCAACCGCAGCCCCGCATCCTGCCCGGCAAGTGCGTCGTGAACCTGCTTCCACCCGGCGCCCCCCACAAGGGCGTGGCCCTGGTCGAGCTCATGCTCGAGTACGACCTGCATCGCGCCTTTTACGTGGGC
>DATJFU010000185.1:0-3332 GCA_035495495.1 Bdellovibrionota bacterium | reverse complement strand
GAGCGCTTAGGATCCCGAACTGGTTTTCTTGATCGAAGCCGGCGTCCAGACGCTGCTGCTCTGGACCGCGGTCGTGGCCTTGCGCCCGCGGCGCGAGCGGGTCTCGATCGTCGTGGTCGTATGGATCACGGGCCGCGGCTGATTCTGGGTCAGCTCCAGGGTCTTGCAGGTGTCCTCGGTCAGGTTCACCACCACCTGGGCGTCGCCGGATCCGACGTAGGTGTCGTCGGTCACCTCAAAGTAGAGCGTGCGCTTCTGCACCGGGGCATCGGCCTTCTGACCCTTGTAGAGGATGCCCATGCTGCCGCCCTTTTCTGGGTAGGACTGGAGCATCTCCGAAAAAGGCAGCGTGATCTCGGATGAGTACAGCCGCTCCTTGCCGAGACGGTCGAGCACGCGGCTCAGATAGCGCGACGAGAAGGCGCGGTTGCGGGGCATGTCGCCGTGGAAGTAGTTCGGGTTGATGCTGTCGACCCAGCGCGGATCCTCGTACACGTCGCCCGAGCAGACGTGCTCGTCGAGGAGGCAAAGCATCTCGGTCTTGGTGTACGGATCGCGCGACACCTTGGTCACGTTGAGTTTCACCGCCACGTTGTCAGCCCGCTTGATCGCGGCCGCGGGGGGGAGGTTAGTCACGTCCACCGCGAACAGAACCTGCGAGTCCTTGACGTACGGGATGCCCTTCTGGGCGAGACCCGTCTTTTGGCCGATCTGAAGGGCAGGAATCCTGTGCTTGGCGTTGCGGTACGGCAGACGGCCGATGAACCGAGCCAGCTCCGCGCCCGTGAGGGGGCGGGCCGCGTAGGTCGCCGTGTAGGGCCGGATGCCGCAGGCCTCGGTCGCCGCTTGATGGATGATCACGCGGTCGAGGTGGTCGCGGTCCGACGTCTTGGGCTGGGGCGACATGCTGAAGCCCAGGATCCAGCGAAAGTGTCCGTCGTTTCCGGTTCCGAGCTCACGAAAGGCCGCGCCCGTCGAGAGGGCCACGCCCGGAGAAAACTGGTAACGGCCGCCCAGGTAGAAGTCACCCGGGTTGTTGTACTGGCGCAGCGGCAGGGCGATCTCGCCGCCCGCCTCGGCGTTCACGCCCCAGCGGTCGCTCAGGCGATAGAACGCGCCGATGCCGATCGGCATCATCTGGCGATAGTCGACGTTCTGGAGGCGGTTGCCCGGGTTGTACCTAAGACCCCAGTTCAGGGCCACGGACATGCGCCCAAAGTCGCGCTCCAAGCTCATCAGGAGGCCCGTGCCGAACGTGCCCGAAGAGAGGTAGTCGCCCTGGGAGCCGGTGGGCATCGAGAGCTCGGGCATGATCGAAAAATGCGTGTCGCTGTCGGCGGAGGTCAGCCGAAACTTGCCCTGGAGGCGCATGTCGCCCAGGTCAAAGCGGCCTTCGGCGCCCCCCGGCTGCTCGATGTTGAGCGGCAGGGTGAGGCCAAAACTCAGGCCGGGCCTGAAGAAGACGCCGCCCGTGAGGTTCAGGGTATGGATGCCGTCCACGACCGTGCCCAGGCGCTGCGTGTGGTCCGCGTTGAAACGCACCAGCGGATCGTCAACAAAGTTGTACTGACCGTTGAAGAAGAAGCGGTCGCCGCCGTCCCAGTCCTGCGACATGGGCTCAAACCGGCCGCGTCCATCTTCGATGAGCTGGTACGTGCCGTTGGTGACTCCCGTCACGGTCTGCAGGTTCACCGCGTGGGCGCTGAACGCGAGTCCGGCCGCCAGGATGGCCGAAATCGTTCTCAAGGTTTTCATGGGTGCACCACCGAGGTTTGAACGCTGCCGTCCGCGGCGCCTTCAAAGTGGATTTCCACGCCGTCTTTGACCCTGAAGGTCATGGAGAGCTTGGCCACCTCGGCCGAGACGTAGGTGTCGTCGACCATGGCAAAAAGCAGATCGCGCGAGACCAGGGGCGCGTCCGGCGAGACGTCTCCGTAGATGAGGTCGAGGACGCTCACCGCCGGCGGCACTTTCGCGCCGGGGCTGTGGGCAAGTAGGGTCTCGTCCGTCGCCAGGAGGGTCGAGAGCGGAAATTCCACCCCGCCCCACCAGACCTTGTAGCCGCCCGACATCGCGTTGTGCGCCAGAAACAGGTGCTCGAGCGCGTCGTTGTACTGGCTCGGGCGGGTTCCGTGAAAGAAGCCCTCGTCGTTGATGTTATCGAGCCAGTTGCCCGCCGTGTACTCGGAGCCGGAGCACCGCTGGGCGTCCAGGCTGCAGAACATCTCGGTTTTCACGAACCCGTCGTTCGAAGCCTTGCTGAGCAAGAGCTCGAGGTGGGCGTCATCGAGGGGCTCGCGCCAGTCGACCAGAGCGTTACGAGGGGGCAGGTTGCGGAGCTGAATCTTGAACACGACCTGCGCGTCCTGAACCGTGGGGATGCCACCGTGGACCGGCGTGTACTGCGCCATCGACCCGGAGTGGTGCACCTCTCCGAGGTTCAAGACCGGCACGCGGTGACGGTAGTAGGTTCCCTGGGGATGGTTCTTGAAGCGGTCATCGCCCGGCACCTTGAGGGTGGGGATGTACGGCAGCTTCATGAGGTCGAGGTGGTGCATGTCGTCGTCATCCAACGGCACGGCTTTGAAGAGGCGCTGATACGGGCCCGAACGGTAGATCACCGTCGTGGTCGAAGTCGGGCCGGGCGTCGGATCCGGGGTCACTGGGGTGACGGGAGCCGTCGTGCCGGGGTTGGGGTCGGCGGGCGTGGTGCCGTCATCCGTGGGGTTGGAGGGGTGCGAAACCACGGGGGACGACTGGGCCGCCTCGTGCTTGAGGATGGCTTGCTCGTCGACGAGGGATGCGTTCTGGCCGCAAGCGACCACGGCCGCGATCCAGGCGACGCCTCCGACGGACAGGATGGAATTCCAAACCAGACGAGAATCGATCTTCATTTCGGCATCTCCAGCTTACGTTCCACTACTGCCAACACTCTCTACCGCCGGGCACTGTATCAAGACTGACACAGTCAGTCAAGTATTCAGCTGTGTCGGTTTTAATAAGACTTACTTATAGTTATGGGGTGTACCTGGACCCCAAGAAGCAAGCAGGGGTGCTGTCCCTGTTCTGGCGCGTGCTCGGAGCGATCTACCTCGTGGCCTTTCTGTCCCTGGCGCCCCAAATCCTGGGCCTGGTGGGGACCCAGGGCATCGACCCGGTCACCGCCCGCCTCGGAGCCTTCTGGTCCGACGGATTTCTTCTGGCCAGCTGTGGAATCGGAGCGGCCCTCGGGGCCGTCGTCCTCGCGGGGCCCTGGGCTCCCGGCCCGTTCTTGGCGGGCGCGTGGTTGCTGTACCTCTCACTCGTGCACGCGGGCGGAAGATTTCTGGGTT
>DATJFU010000184.1:0-4591 GCA_035495495.1 Bdellovibrionota bacterium | reverse complement strand
CGACCAGACCTTGGGCGTGACCTGGAAGGCGCTTTCGACCTCCTCCGGCATGGCCCTGAGCCTGCAGGCGCAGATCGACCTGCCGGCCTACAGCAACTCGGCCAACGAAAAGGCGGGGGCCCCGGACCTGGGCGACGGCTCCGTCGACATCACGGGCGGCGCCTTTCTCCAGGTCCCCCTCGGAGGTGGAGACAACGCGTCCTGGACCCTCACGGGCGGCGCCGGCTACACGTTTCGCACCAACAGCTTTTCGCAGGCGGTCCCGTGGTCCGTGGCCATCCAGTATGACCCGAGCCAAGCCGGTATCCGCCTAGGCGTCGCCGTGCTCGGCATGTTCTCGCTCCAAACGGATCCCACGGACCTCGCGCTCTCGGGCAAGGCCGGAAACCACACCTCCCTGGCCGCGGGTGGAAGTTTCGCCGTCAACGCGGTCAACCCGTCCCTCACCACGCTTCGAGGCCGCCTCGGCTACCGGTTCAGTGATCGCTTCTCTTTCATGGGCGGAGCCGAGATCGCGATGGCGGGTAACAACGCTCCCAGCGGCACCACCGTCGAGGTGGCGGCGCAGTTCAGCTGGGGTCCCCGTCCCGGCCACGCCAGGACCACGGACCTCACGCCCGACCAATACGGGCACTCCAATTCGGGCTTCGTGAATTACTCGTTCGAAGGCCACGTCTCCCGCGTCAACGACCGGCTTAACATGTTCAAGGTGGACAAGGGCCACGTGCAGGGAGTGGAAGTCGGACAGACCCTCGACGTCTTTGCCGTGGGCAAAGACGGAATCATCGGCGAAGCTATCGCACGCGCCAAGGTGACGAGCGTGAAGTCCGACGAAAGCGTCCTCAAGGTCATCGAGTACTATAAAGAAAAATGGATCGAAGAAGGATTCATCGTCAAACGCCCCCTCAGCGGGGATGAGAAGTGAAAGGAATCGCCATGAACCATCGCATCCCGTTAACCCTGGCGGCCGCGGCCATCCTCAGTCTCTCCACCTCCGCGTTCGCGGCGAAGTTCGCGAACCAGTTTGTCGAATTCGAGCTGCCGCCCAAGTGGCAGTGCAACCTCGAAGGCGCCGAGTGGGTTTGCCAAAGCACGGACGCCGGCAAGAAACGGGACGCGATCATCATCCTCGCCGCCAAGCTCAAGGGCGACCAGGACAGCCTGGACCAGTACCTGACGTACCTGAAGAAGCCCAAGGCCTACACGAGCATCAAGGGTCAGCCGGTCCAGTCGGATCCCAAGTACGCCAAGATCGTGCAGCTGGCCGAGAACCAGAGCTGGGTCGACTCCCTTCACATGGAGTCCGAGATCCCCAGCTTCTACACGCGCTACCTCGCGACGGTGAAGCAGGACATCGGTGTTCTGGTGACCTACTCCATCAACAAGAACAAGTACTCGGAGTACCTCAACGACTTCGAGGCGATGGTGAAGACCCTCAAGGTGTTCCGCAAAGCGGGCGGCATCAACGCGGGCCCCGCCAACGGCGACCTCTTCAAACAAGCGGCCCCCCCGCCCGGGATCACCTCCGGCACCGTGTTCGGCAACGTGGGTGACGATGCGCCCGCGCGTCCCGTGCAGCAGCAGCAGAAGATGCCCTTGGGCTACCTCATCGGGGGCGGCGCCGTCGTGGCGTTCATCATCCTCCGCCGCATGCGCGGCGGCGGCGGCTCCTGAGTCATCCCGGGCCGTCTGAGCCATGCCGGTCTGGCTGGCCATCGCGGCCCTGGTCATCTCCTCGAACCTCACCCATGTGGGCGAACCCTCGTCCCGCCCTCCCGACCCGGCCGAGATGGCGATCACGCGGTTCTGGGCTGGACTCGCGTCGCTCCAGGCTTCGCTGGCCTCACAGCGCATCCAGAGCCTCAGGGCCCGCATCGACGCCGAGCTGGACCAGCTTCCGGGCCACGGCCAGCTTCCGATCCCCAAGGACACCGAGCTCAGAATGCAGGGAAGCTACGGCGTCCTGCCCGAGGTATACGTGGACAAGGGCTACGGCGCCACGTTTCCACACCCCATGCCCGTTCCGGTCCGTATCAGCTGGTTCGACGCCTGGACGCGGGCGAGGCGCCTGGTGCGGCAGATCTCCACGCTCGAAGGCCAGGTCGACCGCTGGTCGCGGTTACCCGTCGCGGACAAGATCAAGGACGGGGACCGGCTCGAGGGAATCTGGCTCGGCCTCACTTCGGATCTGACCGAGCTCGCCTCGACCATCCGGTACCTCACGGCCTGGTGGCCCCGGCTGGTCAAGAGCCGCGGCGGCGCCAACGTCTCGGGGCTCTTTGCCCTCGTCCGGGATCCACGCCTGACGGGCGCCGAGCGCCGCGAGCTCTGGGAACGGCTCCGCGACGTCTTGAGGCCCCATCGGGTGCTGACCCGCTCGTTTCTGCCGGAGACCCTCAAGCCGGGATCCAGCTACGTGGTTCCGGTCGCGACGGACATCGCGGACCGGTCTTTCTTGGCCGAGGTCGAGGGCGCCGTGGACATGCACTGGAACCATTCACCCTGGGCCCAGGCCCAGAGGATCTCCTTCAGAATCCAGTGGAAGCAGGTGCCCCTGGATCGCCCGTTCAAGCTGGGCCGCCGCACCATCGACGAGCACGTGGCCTCGTTTCCCAAGACGGCCGCCGCCATGACGACCGGGGCGGACTCCCATTTCACCCGCGACAACGTCCTCGTTCTCGCCCCCGGCCACATCACGGCGAGGACCCTCGCCCACGAGTTCGGTCACCTGCTCGGATTTGACGACTGCTACTTTCGCACCCTGGCGGCCCAGGGCTTTCGCGGCGCCGAAATCCTCGAATGGTCCAATCCGGTCTACCCCGATGACCTGATGTGCGACGACGGGGTCGGAGTGGCCCGGGCCGAGGTTTGGTGATAGCTTCGGGCCACCGATGGCCAAGAAGAAAAAGGTCGAGGTCTTGCCTCCTGAAGAAACCGAGGAGGTGGAATCCGAACGCGACGCCGACATCGAGCCGGATGAGCCCGATGGGGGCGTCGTGGATGACGAGAAGCACCTCCCCGTAGCCGCGCGGGATCTCTCTCCCGACGTCGGCGCGCTCTCCCCCAACGACCCCCTGCGCCAGTACCTCCTCGAGGTGCAACGCCACGCGCTCATCTCAGCCGAAGAAGAACGGGATCTCGCCGACCGCATGATCCGTGACGGCGACATCGAGGCGGCCAAGAAACTCGTTCAGTCCAACCTCAGGCTCGTCGTCAAGATCGCATTCGAGTACCGCTCCATCTACTCCAACGTGATGGACCTCATTCAGGAGGGAAACATCGGCCTGATGAAGGCGGTTTCCAAGTACGACCCGCAGAAGGGCGCGCGCCTCGGCTACTACGCCGGGTGGTGGATCCGGTCGTACATTCTCAAGTACCTCATCGACAATTTCAGGCTCGTCCGGGTCGGGACGACCCAGGCCCAGAAAAAGCTCTTTTACCATTTGATGCGGGAGAAGCAGCGGCTCGAGGCCCAGGGTGTGGCGCCGCAGCCCAAGCTCCTGGCCGAGAAGCTCCATGTCCCCGAAAAGGATGTCATCGAGATGGACCGGCGGCTCTCGTCGTCGGGGGCGGAGATGTCGCTCGAGACCCCCGTTGACCCGGGTTCGGGCGGCAAGGCCACCCACCGGGATTTTCTGCAGGATACGACCGAGGCTCCCGACGAGGCCCTCGCCCGAAACCAGCTCCTCGAGATCCTGAGCGCCCGGCTGACGGATTTTGAGGCCACCCTTTCGGCCCGGGAGCTTCAAATCCTCAGGGACCGGATCCTGGCGGAGAACCCAAAGACCCTCCAAGAAGTGGCCGACGTTTACGGTCTGACCCGCGAGCGGGTGCGTCAGATGGAAGTGGGTATCATTCGGAAATTACGGGAATTCTTGCGGGATGACCTGTTCGGCAATGAGTAGGGATTGTCCTTTACCCAGGTTGGCCGCCATGTTACCTGCTAGCGCAAGTATAAATATAAATTAGGAAAAACCGTAGAAATGGCTTCGCATTCCCAGATCAAATCGAACAAAGCGGAAATCGTAAAAAAATTCGGCAAGTCGGCCACCAATACCGGCTCACCCGAAGTGCAGGTCGCCCTGCTCACCCATCGGATCAACGAGTTGAACTCCCACTTCAAGACCAACCCCAAGGATCACCATTCCAACCGGGGTCTGCTGAAGATGGTGGGTCGGCGCAAACGTCTCCTTGCCCACCTCAAGCGCACGGACGTGAAGCGTTACGCGGGTCTGATCGACAGCCTCGCGCTTCGTAAGTAGGACTTCCGCCGGATTTTTCTGGCGATCCGAACACGACCTCAGTGGGCCCTACGTCCGCTCATCCAAACCGTCTTTATGACAGACACATCCCTAGGAGGGATCTATGACTCAATCCGTTTCTTGTGAACTTGGGGGAAAAACCCTCACGATCGAGACGGGCAAGATGGCCAAACAGGCCAACGGCTCGGTTCTCGTGAAATACGGCGACACGCACGTGCTCGTCACCGCGTGTATGGCCAAGAAAGCCAAAGAGGGGCTCGATTTCTTTCCCCTCACCGTGGAGTACTCCGAGCGTTACTACTCCTCCGGCAAAATCCCCGGCGGCTTTC
>DATJFU010000183.1:0-3612 GCA_035495495.1 Bdellovibrionota bacterium | reverse complement strand
TCCCGTCGTCATCCTCACCAATTCCAACGCCAGCGAGGACCGGAGCACGGCTACCGCTCTGGATGTCCAGGGTTTCAAGGTCAAACCCAGGGACCTGGTCAGCTATGTCGCGATCTTCGAGGAGTTCGCCTGATCAGCGCTCGCTGAGATAGCTCTCCAGTTTGTCAAAGCTGCCCGACCAGCCCATGTTCATGCCGGACTTCTGCTTGACGAACGTGTCCATCTCCTCGCGCGTCCACTTGCCGTAAGGCTCCCAGGTCACGGTCACGCGGGTGCGGTCGTCGCCCTCGGCGGTGAGCTGCACCGTGGTCAGCATGGTCTCGGGCCAGGTGGGCGCCATCGGGTGCCGCGTGACCTT
Source organism: Bdellovibrionota bacterium (assembly GCA_035495495.1). Classification (GTDB taxonomy): domain Bacteria; phylum Bdellovibrionota; class UBA1018; order UBA1018; family JADZFF01; genus JADZFF01. The sequence goes on along the minus strand of DATJFU010000183.1, from coordinate 3,254 downwards.
TTCGTTCTCGTCGCAGAACTGCTGCGTATACGAGATACGGTCTGGGCGGTGGAATTCTTTGTACTCCGCCCGCCCGTACATCCTCATGCCACCGGGACCGTCCATGTAATAGAACGTGCTGCCGCCGGGCCTCAGATCGGCGCGCTTGAATTCCATGGTGAAACCCGTGGGGGCGAGCCACTTGGAGAAGTGGTGGGGGTCCGTCCACATCTGGTACAGGGTCTCGATCGGCGCGTCGAAGCTCCGGTTGATGACAAATTTCTCTTGTCCGTTTTCTTTGGCCAAAAACTCGGCCAGGCGGTCCCAAGTCGATTCGCCGTTCGCCTTTTTGATGAACTTGCGGGTCTCCTCGGCGGCCTCGGGCGTGGCCAGGGCGAAGGAGAGCTCCAAGTGCGTCTTGCCCTTCTTCTCCTCGAAGGTGGCGGTCACGCGAAACAAGGGCGGCTTGTCCTCCGAGCCGCCGTGGTCGTAGACCATGCGACGATACTTCTCGACCTCGAGAAACTGGGTCACGTTGGGCCAGTCCGTGCCGTCCGGTCCGTGCATGGTGTACTTCCAGCTTCCACCGGTGCGCACGTCTTTGTGGTCATTGGTCAGCGTAAAGCCGCGCGGTCCCCACCACTGGGCGCATTGTTCGGGATCGACCCAGGCGTCCCAGACCTGCTTGACGGTGGCATCGTAGACTCGGCTGAGCTTGATCTCATTTGATTTACTTTTTGCCATGGTTCTTACCCTTCGCTTTCTGATTTGAGGTTACGGTCTTGAGGTAAGCCTCCAGTCGATCGAGGCTCTCCTCCCAAAACACCCGGTACTGCTCCATCCAGTCCGACACGTCCTTGAGCCGTTCGCCGTTGAGCCGGCAGGGGCGCCATTGGGCGTCCCGCGTCTTCGTGATCAAGCCTGCCTTTTCGAGCACTTTGAGGTGCTTGGTGACGGCGGGAAGGCTCATGTCCTTGAGAAACGGCTTTGCGAGCTCCGTCACGCTAGCTTCGCCCTTGGACAGCCGCGCAAGCATTGCCCGTCTCGTCGGGTCCGCCAGCGCCGCAAAGGTCTTGCTGAGCTCGTCTTCCATGGTTCTTATATTACCTATCGGTTAATTAACTATCAAGTTAAATATAGGACAAAACAGTATGTAATTTCAGATGCTTATGCTTTTTTATGACCGAAAGTAAGCTTCGCGCTCCATCTCCCTCACCTCCACGGTGAGTGAGAGGTCCTTGCGAGCACCCTTGGGCACCGCGCTTTGGAGCGCCTCAAGGATCCGCGCGCCGTAGCTCTTGCGCGTCTCGACGTCCCGTCCCGAGAGCACCGCGAGGGTGACGTGGATCATCTTGAGGGGCTTTGCGTCTTCGCCCGTGACCGGCGCCTCACTGAAGAAATGTCGCGTCTTGAGCCGGTCCATGGCGATGTCCGGAATTCCTTTGAGCGAGAGATGGAGGGTTCGCGTGAGCGAGTTGAAGGCGATCTTGGTTTTGAGCGTCTTGGACGCCTCGATGGTCAGATGGGGCATGCCCCTAGACTCTAAAGACCCGGGCCAAAACGCAATAGAGGTCGCGGCCCTCGGCGCCGTCGGGGCCAGAATCAGATCCGACCGCGTCCAAGCGCTTCTTGAACGCGGTGTGCGCGTCCTGCACCTCGATGAGGGTCTTGGGGTTGAGGCTGATCAGGCGCGCAAAGATCGCGGCGTGCCCCACCTCCGTCGAGGGAAACGTCGCGCGATGCTGCGCGAGCGCCATCCACTGAGCGTTGAACTGTTTGGATTGCGGAGAATCCGGCTCAAAATACACGGGCCCGACCGTGGACTTCCAGCCGCCCGACGGGAGCCGCTCGAGCAACCCGGCGCCCTCCAGGTCCTTGAGCACGGCGATGACGACGGAAGGGGGGACAGAGAGACGCCGGGCCATGGCGTCGACGTTTCCGAACTCCCTCATCGAAGCCAGCATCCGCAGGGCTGAATGGAGCCAAGATGACGCCAGAAGCGTGGCCCTCTGGACGTCGAGTGCCTTGACGTCGGGCTGGGTGTCGAGAAAGTTCTTTCGCACGATGCGGCCCAGGCGGTCCTGAAAGAACTTTCGCGACCTGGCGTTTCCCGCGCGGGCAAGCTGCAAGAGTTCGACCAGGTAGTCGGTCTCGAGTGCATTCAACCTCACGTAGGCCGCGATCCCCAAGATCTGCTCGGATGACAGATGCTGGTGACCCTTGAGAACCTGCGAGAGAAACGAGGCGCCGCAACCCGCGGCCTTGGCCAGACCCGCCTGCGTCCCGCGGCGCCCGCTCTGCGCCTCGATCCAGGCGGCCAGGTAGGCTTTGTAGTCGCTGTAGCCAAAGACGTCGGGCGCGGGTGGTTTCAGCGGAGCCATCCGTGGTTCCCTCCGGAGTTTACTAAAAGTAAATTTATCACACCCGACTTCACCATGTTGCCGGGGATCCTGTCGCCGCGTCGCGCTATCTTGCGAGCCGGAAGGGATTACCCATGCGACTGCCCCAAAGTGCCGCCCTCATCTGGATCGCCGTCGGAACATCGACGGCCTGGGCCTCGACCGAGACGATCCTCTCGGCCCGGGTCCGCTGCCACGGACCTGACGGCCCGAAGACCTTCTTGAAGAGCGATCTTCACGTTGCCGGAGATTCCAACGACGGCGCCTTGGAGCGTGCCAGTACCGAAGACTCCCTACCGCTCTGCGGAGTCTCGGTCGAGATCGGGGACGATGCGACGGCCTTGCTGGTCGACCATTCCACGGGCACCGAAATCCGCCTGGGCACGATCCACCCCCAAAGGTTCTCGTGCAACTGGGGTTCTGACGTGCCCGACGAGAACGGAGATCTCGAGGGCGTGGGCTCCTCGCCCATCGAGCCCGGCGTGGACGGCGCATCCATCACCGTCACCTCGGATAAGGTCAAGGGCTGCTACGCCGAATGGATCCCGGGCGGCGTGATCGGCATCCCCATCATGTGGGGAAAGCTCGTGTGGAACCGGCTCGAGAAAGCGACCTGGCGGGTCGCCGGAGCCAAGGACACCCTCACCCTCGAGATCACCAACGAGGCGGAGTACGAGAATCTGCCCTCATGCCTGGCGCGCAAGCATCTCTACGGACGCTGGAACCGGTCCTGCGAGGTTAAGAGAAACTGAGGGCTACTTGGGCCCGACGAACTTCACGTCCGGGCTGCGGTAGTGGCTGCCGCTCGGTGACATGGAGAAGCTCTTGATGTTGAGGGCGAGCTTGAACTTGTCGCCACCCTGGAGCTTCTGGGTC
>DATJFU010000182.1:0-11082 GCA_035495495.1 Bdellovibrionota bacterium | reverse complement strand
AAACACCCGGAGATCGGGCAGAAGTACGACGTAGTGCTCCCTCTCGTGGGCGAGTGCGACGATTCCTGGCTCAACGACATCGCCGGCCGCCACGTGCGGTCGCAGCACGTCTTTGAGGCCATCGACTCGGCCACGAACGGCCCCGTGCGCGAGGGCTGCGTGGGCGGCGGCACGGGGATGATCACCTGCGATTTCAAATCCGGGATCGGTTCGTCGTCGCGCCGCCTTTTCATGGAAGAAGGCGGCTACACCGTGGGCGTGCTCGTCATGAGCAACTTCGGCGAGATGAAGGACCTGCGCGTGGACGGCGTGCCCGTGGGCCAGATCCTCTCGCCCAAGTTCGCGCACCTGCCCAAGCGCAAGGACAACTACGGGTCGATCATCGCGGTTTTGGCCACAGACGCGCCCCTGTCGGCCCACCAGCTCTCTCGACTCTCCAAGCGGGTTGCTCTCGGCATCGGCCGCGTGGGCTCCTATGCCGCGCACGGCTCGGGCGAGATCATCCTCGCCTTCAGCACCGCCAACCGCATTCCGCGCGAGACCAAAAAGATGGAATACCGCATGCGGGTGCTCCTCGACGAGCGCATGAACGGCATCTACGAGGCCACGGTCGAGGCCACTGAAGAGGCGATCCTCAACTCGCTTTGCATGGCCGAGGACATGGAGGGCATCAGCGGCCACTTCTGCCCCGCCATTCCACTCGACGACATGGAGCGCATCCTCCGCCAGCACCATCGGATCTAGCGTGACGGCGGCGCGAGCGCTCCTTCTGACGGTCCTGGGTGGAATGCTGGCCTCCTGCGCGTCCACGCCGTGGAACCCGGAGGGCTACCCGCTCAAGCACCGCCGGTACTGGGAGAGCCGCCCAAGCCGCAGCCGGCGCATGGAATCCAAGATGGAGCCGGCCTTTGACGACCTCGTGGAGTTTCTGAAGAAGGACAACGAGGTCAACGGCTACACCGACGTCCCCGAGCCGGCCAAACCCACCAAGGATTTTCTCCGGGACTTCAAAAAGGCGATCCGCTCCATCCCCAAGGCCTTTCGTGAGCCGGTCAACGCGCAGCTCGAGGGGATTTTCTTCGTCAACCACCTGGGCAGTACCGCCTACACCGAGTCCGTCGCCGACCCCGACGGACAGGCCCGCGCGGGGTTCACGGTCTTTGACGTCGGCGCCCTGCAGAGAAAGGCCAACGAATGGGCCACGTGGAAAGAGTCCACGGCCTTTGGCCCCGGCACCCATCTCCGCGTGACGATCGAGCGCGCGAGCAACAACACCCGTTCGGCGGCCATCGAGTTCATCCTCATCCACGAGCTTTCGCACGTCTTTGCGCTCGGACGGGGCCTGCACCCCGACTGGCGCACCTTTGCCGAGCCCGAGAGCTATCCGTTCTCCGGCCTGTCCTGGGTGACGTCCGAGGCCGGCGGGCGCCAGGCGTACGCATCCCGCTGGGATCTGGACTTTCAGCTTCGCAAGGGAATCAAGTTCTACGTCGACTCCCCGAAAAAGAACCCGGCCTCGGCGGCGTTCGACACCTACCGGCAGCTCAAGAAAACCGACTTCGCCACCCTTTACGCGGCCACCTCGCCCTTTGACGATTTTGCCGAGTCCATGACGACCTATCTCCACACGGTCATCGAGCATCGCCCCTACGAGGTGCAGGTCCTGGACCGCAAGGGCGGCACCCGCGTGCGGCTCCGGTCCTGCTGGACCGAAAAGCGATGCGCCCAAAAGCGTAAGTTCCTTGAAGGGCTGCTGCACCGGCCCTAAACTCGGGCCATGACGTTTCGCTGCCTTACTCTGGTTGTTCTTCTTCTGACTCAGCAAGCCATGGCCGCGGAATCGGCCGCTCCCCAGCTCGAGACGAGCGAGGGCAAGGTGGAATATCTGACGGGCGCCGACGCGGCCAAGGCCGCGCCCGCCGAGGGAGAAGAAACCGAGGCGCCCGCGGGGTTTCAGCTCCAGGGCCGCGTCCAAGTCGACGAAAAGGGCGCCGCGGCCGTGCGCTTCTCCGACGGGTCCCGAGTGCTCCTGGGCGCCGGCGCCCGGGCGCGGGTCGGTCTCACCTCCGAGGGCGCCCCCGCGCTCGTGGTGGACCAGGGCGACACGCGGATCCAAGTCCCGCCGGCAGCAACCACGGACGCGGATAAGAAGGAGGGTGAGAAACCCAAAGGCGTCGTGCGCCCGTTTCGCTTCATGGTCCGCACCCGCTCGGCCGTCATGGGTGTCAGGGGCACCGACTTTGTTGTGACCCAGGCCCTCCAAGGAGCGCAGAGCTCCGTGCACACGCTCGAGGGCGTGGTCACCACGGCCGCGAACCCCGCCGCCCTCCAAGCCGGCCAGGGCGCGGCCATCGCCGCGGGCCAGACCGTCTCGGCCACGGCCCAGGGCTTGAGCGCGGTCACGGCCTTTGACAAGGCCGCCTTCATCCAAGAGCTCGCGGCCAGAAACCCGGCCATGCAGGCCATCTCGCGGAGCTTGGGCGCCCCCACTCCGCCATCGGCCCCCTCCGCGCCCTCAGGCGGTGCTCCTTCACTCCCGGGAGGACCCGGGTTCGGTCTGCCGGGCTCAGGCGGCGGCTCGGACGAAACCTCGGACGGCGGAAACAAGGCCGCGACCGAGGAGGCCGCGAAGCAGGCCGCCGAGGCGGCAAAGATCTCCGCGGAAGAGGAGCAGAGGGCCCGCGAACACTCTAAAGACCTGGAGGCACCCCAGGAGCAGAAAAAAGACGAGGCCCGCTGCGCCTTTCCGTGCCCAAAGCTCTTTCAGTTTCAGTTCTCGATCATGAACGTCAAAGAGGCGGCCTTCAGCACCGTCCAGCCCGAGATCGGCTGGACCCCGCAGCTTCAGCTCGCCCCCGGGTTCCTGGACCTGAGCCTGCGTCCGCTCGTGGCCTACGCGCCCTTTCACCCGGACTACGGCCTGGGCCAGGGCGGCTCACTCCTCACGGTCGGCATCCATCTGTCGATGAAGCTCCTGACCTTCTGCCTGGAGCCCGGGGTGGAGTTCATGCAGCGCAAACTCGGCTCGGAGGCCGGGACCTGGCAGGCCACCCCCACGATTGCCGCGGGGATCCCGCTCAAGCTCCTCGTCGTGGATCGCCTGCTCGTGAGCGTGGGCTTTAATCACGGGCTCGGGCCGATTCCACCGCAAGTACCCGCGGCGCCGCCGCTCGAGACGGTGGTCCTGAAGGGCACCGTCGTGCTGAAGATCTTCTAGCCCGCCGCTTTTCCACCCGGCGAGAACGTGGTCGTCACGAGCTTCTTGCTCCAGCGCCTGAAGCGCTCCACGTAGGAGTACGCCGCGGGCACCACGACCAGGGTCAGGGCCGTCGACGAAATCAGCCCGCCGATCACCGCGATGCCCATGCTCGTGCGCTGCTTGGACGCCTCGTTGAGCCCGATGGCGATGGGGAGCATTCCTGAGATCAGGGCGATCGTGGTCATGAGAATGGGCCTGAGGCGCGTACGGCCCGCCTCGATCAGGGCGTCTTTGGGGTCCATGCCCTCGGCCACGCGGCGTTGGGTGTAGTCCACGAGCAGGATGGAGTTCTTGGTCGCGAGACCCAAGAGCATGATGCAGCCGATCATCGAGAACATGTCAAACGAGGTGCGCGTCACCAGTAGCGCGATGAACGCGCCCATGGCCGCGAGCGGAAGCACGAGCATGATGGTGAACGGCGTCACCACCGACTCATACAGGCTCGCGAGCACCATGTAGATGAACAGAATGCCCAGGCCCGCGGCCATGAGCATGCCGCTCATGAGCTCCTGAAAGTTCTCGGCCTGGCCGGAGAACGCGTATCCCACGCCCGGAGGCATGGGGATGTCGTTACCCATCCACTTGCGGATGTCCTGCATGACGCCGCCCATGCCGGCCCCGCCCGGGGTGACGTCGGCGGAGATCTGGATGTAGCGGCCCCGGTCACGCCGGTTGATGGTCGCGGGGCCCGAGGTCACGATCGGGCGGGCCACGTCCTGAAGCCGCACGAGGGCGTAGTTGATGTTGGGCACGTAGGTCGAACCAAACGCCTTCTCGAGATCCCGCTGATCCTCCTGGAGGCGGACGCGGATGTCGTACTCGAGGCCGTTCTGGCGGAACACGGCCGGCGTGGCGCCCTCGACGAGGTTGCGGAGCTCGGCGCCAGCGGCCACCGTCGAGACGCCGTACTGCTCGGCCTTGCGGTTGTCGACCAGGACCTGAAACTCCGGCTTGCCCGGCCGGTAGTCCATGTCGACGTCCTTGAGGGCGGGGTTGGTTCTGAGCTTCTCGTAGAGCTGCGTCGCCGTCTTCTCGATCTGCGGCAGCTCTTGCCCGGTCACGAAGAGCGTAAAGGGCCGCTGGCCGGCGCCGGCAAAGTCCACGTCTTTGACGATGGGCTTGGCATAGGCGTAGGTCTTGAGCTCCTCGCGGACCTTGTCCTTGAACTGGGACGTGTTCATCGTCCGGTTCTTGCGGGGGATCAGGGTGATATAGAACGTCGCCTGGCCGGAGTCGCCCTCGCGCGAGCCGACCGTGAGCACCGAGGACTCGACTTCGCGGTTACCACGGATGACCTCGTCGACCTTGCGGGCCACCCCGTCCATGGCGTCGAGGTTCGTCCCCGGAGGCATCTCGAGCGACACCGAGAACTCGCCCGCGTCCTGGGCGGGCAAGAACGTCTTGGGCACCAAGGCCGCTCCCACCATGCAGACAAAGAAGAGGATGGTGGCGCCGATCAGAGTCATGCCCGGCCGCCTGAGGATGACCTTGAGAACGCCCTCGTACCAGTCGGTCAGGCGCTTCTGCCCAGATTCAAAGTACTCCACGGGCTTTCTGACGATCCCGCCGAAGACGCCCTTCTTGGCGGCGCCGTGGCCGCCACCGGCCAGGTAAGCCGAGAGCATGGGCGCGATCGCCAGGGCGTCAAAGAGCGAGATCACCATGGCAAAGCAGACCGTGAGGCCGAACTGCTTGAAGAACTGACCCACGACGCCCTTGAGAAATCCCACGGGACCGAACACGGCGAGAACCGTCAGGGTCGTGGCCACGACCGCCAGGGTCACCTCAGCCGTGCCCTGCAGCGCCGCCTTTCGGGGCTGAACGCCGAGTTCCATGTGCCTGAAGATGTTTTCTCGCACGACGATGGCGTCGTCGATCAGAAGACCGACGGCCAGGCTCAGCGCGAGAAGACTCATGATGTTGATGCTGAAGTGGGCCAGGGACATGAGCAGAAAGGCCCCGATCAGGGAGTTGGGGATGGCCGCCCCCGTGATGAGCGTCGATCGCCCGTTACCCAAGAAGAAGTAGACCACGATGATCGTGAGCAGGATCCCGATCAGGATGGACTCTTTGACGTCCTCAACGTTCATGCGGATGAACTTGGACGTGTCCCGCACGACCGTGATCTTGAGGTTACCGGGGCGGGTCTTGATCTGGTCGTTGATCTTGTCGACCCGCGCGCGGACCGCGTCGGCCACGGCCACGGTGTTCGAGCCCGATTGGCGAAACACGTAGAGAAAAAGCGCCTTCTTGCCGTTGGTGTAACCGCGGGCTTTCTCTTCCTCGAGCCCGTCCTTGACCTCGGCGATGTCGGCCACGGTCACGGGCACGTCGTTGCCCAAGAAGTTCACGACGGTCTTCTTGATGTCATCCAGGGTCTTGAACTCGCCCAGCGTGCGGAACACGGTTTCTTTGGTGTCCTGATTGACCTTGCCGGCGGGGATGTTCTGCCCCGCGGCGGCGATCCGCTGCGAAACTTGCGAGGCCGAGACCTCGTGGGACTTGAGCTTGGCCCGGTCCATGTAGACCTGAATCTCGCGCTTGCGGCCGCCCACCACGTCGACCAGACCCACCTGTGGAATCTGTTCGACCCGGGGTTTGATGTCCTCGTTCGCGAGGTCGTACATCGGGGCGGGATCCAGGTCGCCCTCGACCGACAGAATCAGAATCGGCTGGTCGGCGGGATCAATGCGGCGAATGGTGGGTTCCTGGATGTCGTCGGGGAGCTTGTGCCGGGCGGATCCCACGCGGTCGCGGATCTGCTGCTCGGCGTACTTGACGTCGGTCTCGAGCGTGAACTCGGCCACGACGGTGCTGAGACTGTCCCGGTTGATCGAGCTGATGGCCTTGATCCCCGGCAGGGTGCTCATCTCTTCTTCGAGCACCTTGGACACGAGGGTTTCGACCTCGGCGGGGCCGGCGCCCGGATAAGGCGTGTTGACCAGAACCACCGGAAACGTCACGTCCGGAAAGAGATCCACCGGCAGGCTCTTGAGGGACATGTAGCCCAGCACCAGGATCAGGCCGGCGATGCACGAGATGAAGATGGGCCGTTTGACCGAAAGTTCGGAGAGAGTCACAGGGAGCCTCCTTCGGCGAAGGTCTTGAGCAGGGCCACGAGGTTCAGAAGGCCGGCTTGGGCGGCGATGCGCGAGAGGCGGGCCGTGGCGTAATCTTGTTCAAAGTTGATGACCTGAAAGGTGGTGGTGCGGCCGGACTTCAGTCGGTCCCGCTCGTGCTCGAGTTTGCGGCGCTGGATCCCCTCGAGGGCCGTCGCAAGGGTGAGCTCGTGCTTGGCGTCGTCGACCTTGTGGTTGAGCTCGATCCAGAGCTCCTCGCCCTCGCGGAGCTTGCGCTCGTAGGACATCTGGGCGCCTTCGACCTGGCGCGAATAACCGCTTCGAGCCGTACCCGCGCTGAACTGGTCAAACGGAAGGCTCAGGCGCACGCCCACCGTGTTGTAGGGATATTGCGTGGTCAGGGACTTGGAGATCGCCTGGTCTCCCGAGGTGAGCGAATGCCCGTTGGTCGAGAGCTGGGCAAACGCCTCGACGGTGGGCCGGTTTCTCTCGAGTCCCAATTGGGCGGCTGCCCCTGCCGCATCGTACTGGGCGCGGGCCGCGAGCACGTCGGCCCGGACTTGTTTGCGTTCAGGAACCTTGATGCCGGCCATGTCGCCGGGATCCGGTAGGCTCAGGTCTTCTTCGACCTTCTCGGTCGTAGCGGCGCGCATGCTCTGCACCTTGCGGGCGGCGGCGCGCTCCTCGTCCTCGGCGGCCTGAAGCTGCAGGCGCCGGGCGGCCAGGGCGCTCTCCGCCTGGTAAAGATCGGCCTCGTCGCCGAGGTGGCGCTGCACGCGGGAGGCGTTCCACTCGCGGAGGCGTTTGGCGCTTTCGAGAGCCTCGCGCTGCGCGGTCACCGACTCGCGGGCCGCGGCCAGACGCCAGTACGAGCTCTCGGCCTCGGCGCGGATCTGGGAGGCTTGAAAGAGGTTGCCGTAGCCCGTGGCTTCGTCCCCTGCCCGGGCGGCCGCCTTCTGGGCCCGACTCTCAGATCCAAGGAAGTTGCGCCAGAGCGAAAACGTGAGATCCGCCTCGAGGGCCGCATCCGTATACTGGGGCGGTGTCACGCCGCTCCCCTGGGTGCTCTTGGGACTGAAGGTGTAAGAGAGTTTGCTTTGCAAACCGAAGGGGGTCAGTTCGCTCACGGCCAGGACATACTGCGTACCCGACGTGTTCGTCGGACTGAAGTTCAGGAGGGGCTCCCTGTGATCATTGGCGTACCCTGCCGACAACGAGAGCTGCGGCGAAAAGAACAGGTCCGCCTCCGAGGCGGCATCGATCCCGCCCACCGCCGTCGCGCGCGCGCCCTTGAGCCCGCCGTGACCTTCTTCGACCTGCTTCAGATAATCATCTAGAGTCAGAACCTGGCCGGCGCTCGCCGTCAGGGGAGCAGCCGCGATCAGGGCCAGGACCGGATACCAACGATTGAGCTTTGCCATGCTGGATCACTCCTTCAGGACTCCCCGGGTGAACAGACCGACGATCTGGTTCACCACGTGGTCGCGGTAGTGCGAGTCTTTGAGGGTCTTCTTGAAAAACTTCTGCACGAGCGGGTCCATGCGGGTGGAATGCGCCACCATCCCGAAGAGCAGCCCCGTGGCCGTCTCCGGATCGACGTCCTTGCGCAAGAGCCCCGCCTTGGCGCTTGAGGCGAGAAACGCGTGCACGGTGTCGAACACGCGCAGAAACCGCTCCTTGAACACCTCGATCGTGGCCGAGATGTTGAGCTCCACGTCGCGCTGGAGAATGGTCATCACGCAGGGATCCTGCGCCCAACCCGAGATCATCTCGTCGGCGAACATGCGGAGCCTCAGCGCGAACTCCTCGGGCGTCGACGCAGACTTGAGAATGCGCTCGGCGGCCTCGAGTTTGACCTGGCCCTGCTGGTCGAGCACGGCCTTGTAGAGGCCCTCTTTTCCACCAAAGTGGTAGCTGACGAGGCTGACGTTGACCTGGGCCTCATCGGCGATCTCTTTGACGGAAACGCCGTCGAGTCCGCGGGCCGCGAAAAGGGTCTTGGCCGCCTCGATGAGCGCCGAGCGGGTACTTTCAACCGCGGGGCTTTTGGGAGCTGCGACCATGGCCCGGACATTACGCCCCGCGGTAGGCGAAATCAAATGATCATTTGATAAATTTGAATGATAGAATCCTGACTAAAATCGAATTCCACCATCAAATCAAAGAGTTCAGTGCTGTGCGCGGGTGAGAGCGGCCTCGACCGTCTTGCGACACAGCGCCTCTGAATCCCCCAGGACCGTGACCACGGCCATTTCACCCAGGTTGTGGATCGCGAGGAGCTGGGTGCGCGTCATGGTGGACTTGGAACGCGGGAGCGACTTCTTGAAGAAGGTTTCCTTCTCCGAGACGTACTGCTGGCACTTACCCTTGTAGGTCTTCCACGCGGGCTGGAGCTTTTTGAGCTCGGCCTCGGTCCGCTTCCGCACGTCCTTCGCGAACGCGGTCCGGAGCGGATCGGCGCACTTGGGGTCGGGCCCCGACATTTCGGCGTTGATCACCGGGCATTTGTTCAGCTTGGCGTCGTAGCCGTCCTGGGCTTCCTTGAGCGTCTTCTCGAGCGCGGCCTCGTACTGATCCCGCAGGTCCTTGCTCCAGACGGGCAGGCCCTGGGTGTCCGTGATCTGCTTTTGGATGTCCTGGACCATGGCCATCTCGTCGCGCGAAGGCATCTGCCCCAGACCCGCCATGCTCGCCTGGCTTTCCATCGCTTCTTTCTGAAGCGTGGCCTTGAGCTCTTCGGACATGGGATGCGTGGTGGAATCCGCGTCGGACACGGACATCTCGCCGCTCACTTTGGTTCCACAGCGCTTCATGGCCTCGGCCACCGATTTGGGCGGATCGATGGGCTTGGTGAAGTAACTCTCGGGCGCCGTGGCGGCCGAGGCCGCGGTCGAAGAAATCAGAACCAGCGATGAGATGAGGATGCGTTTCATGCAGGTGATCCTACCATTCGGTCCTTGCACCGCAACTGGAACGGTCACATCATGAAGCCATGCAAAAACATTTCTGCATCCCGCTGGCAGGTGTCCTTGCGTCTTTCAGCTTGGCCGCGCACGCGTCCAATCCGCCCACGTGGCAGATCGAGAACGTGGCGCGCGCCTCAGCGGGCAATCGCAAGGTCACGCTCAAGGTGACTCCGGACCAGCGCGTGCACCTCGCCTACACGGGCTGCACCGACGACGTCTGCGACAACGCCGTTCTCGAGTACGCCGTGCGTGAGCCGGGCGCCAACGGCACCTGGTCCAAGACCATCGTTGATGATTCGCACCACGCCACGGGCTGGTTTTCGAGCATGGTCATCACGCCTTCGCAGGCGGTGCACATTCTCTACAGCAACCACTACGGAAAACCGATGCTCCAGCACGCGATTCTGCAGCCGGGCAAGGCCTGGACCACCGACAAGGTGAGCAATATCCCCGGCGGCTACTGGATCTCGACCGAACTCAGCGGCGACCAGATCCTGATGTCGTCGACGGCGTTTCCCAAGAACGACCTCGACCATCCCCAGCTCGAGTTCGGCACCTTTGGAGGCGACGAGTGGGCCTTTGAGAAGCTCGATGACTCAGAAGAAGCCGGCTGGCTCACGGCCCTCGCCGTGGACAACCAAGGGCAGCCCGTCATCAGCTACGTGCGCCACAACTATCCCGAGGGCGACCTGATGGTCACCCACCGGGACACGGGCAATCAGTGGAAGACGGACCTCCTCGATCACACCTCGGTCAAGAGCGATCTCGCCGTGGACCGCGACGGATTTATCCACGTCGTGTACCAGAAGTACGATCCCAACAGCGAGACCGACATGCGTGACCTCATGTACGCCACGAACTCGCCCGACGGAGCCTGGCATACCCAGATCCTGGACGGCGCGCAGGACGTGCTCGAGGACACGGGCGGCCACCCGCACATCACGATCGACGCCAACGGCACCAAGCACGTCTCTTACTCGGACGAACGGGGCCTCAAGCTCATGTACGCCCGCCAGTTCGCGGGCGCCGACTGGGAGACCTTTAGCGTCACGCCCAAGAAGTCGGACTGCTACTACTCGTGGGTCGAGGCCGACAACCTCGGCGGCGTGCACATCGCCTGCGACACGGGCCGTGAGATCCACTACGCCTACTGCGCGGATTGCGGAATTCAGTAACTCCTTCAATATCGGGATTCGGGGCTCCGGCCCCGGATCCCGACAAAAACTGTCACTCTAAAAATGGGGGCCTCTTGGTATTGTTGACTTAGTTGGTCAATATATCAGGAGGCCCCATGACCCGTCCCTGGCTCCCCCTCTTTCTCGCCGTAACTGCCGCCCTCACCCCTTCATTGGCTCGGGCCGACGACCCCCAGGACGATCTCCTCCGACAGATGTGCCGTGAGGCTTGGCGCGACGAGCGCCCCCAACTCGAAGAAGAGACCCGAGCGTCGCTAGAAGACCAAATCGCGCGACGACCGCACGACGCCGCCTCGGCTCTCATGGCCAAGGACGTGGTCTATCAACGGATCGCCATGGGCACTTTGGCGGGCGAGATCGTTTCTTCGCCCGAGTTGCAGGATCTTCTGACACGGATTCGCGACCAGTTTCTTCGCGTGCAGCAGTCCGACACTCCAGCGTCGCGGGGAATCCTAAGGCTCCTTCGGGAGCGCATGCGCCAGCGTCTGGGGTTGGACTGGGAACAGACGAGCCAAGGACCCTGCCCGAGCGCGCCAGAAGCAACCCCTTTTCAAGCGCCACCCCAGTGGCTTCGTCCAGGA
>DATJFU010000181.1:0-4210 GCA_035495495.1 Bdellovibrionota bacterium | reverse complement strand
CCGCCCGTTTGCGGAGTTCGTGCGAAAGCTTGAGCGACTTCTCAGAAGAAAACGTCTTTTGCCCCGGCGGCGGGATCATCGAGCCCTTGGCATCGACCGCGCGCTTGACGGTGACCCACGGACGGCGCTGCGTGACCCACTTTGAGAAAGGGGCGATCAGTTCGTTGCACTGGGCCTCGAGGATCCCGGCGCGGACTTGGATGCCCGCCGCCATGAGCTCTTTGAAACCTTTGCCCGACACGAGGGGATTGGGGTCCTTGGCGCCGATGACGACCTCTTTGACCCCCGACGCGATGACGGGTGCCACGCACGGTGGCGTGCGGCCTTGGTGCACGCAGGGCTCGAGGGTCACGACCAGGGTATGAATGCGATCCGTGAGGCCGCGCGCCTTCAGGTCCTGCAGAAGGCGGACCTCCGCATGGGCCTCTCCGGCGCGCTCATGGGCCGCGACTCCCAAGACGACGCCCTGGGCGTCCAGCGCCGCGGCACCCACGGGGGGATTGGGCGCGGTGGAACCGCGGTACAGAGCCGCCTGCCGCAGGGCGAGGTCCATGGCCGTCTCCAGAATGCGATAATCCACGGGCGGTGATTATCAGGACCGGAGCAGCGGGGTCAAGCAAGACACATAATTGAAATAATTAAATATTTTGACCTACTTGCCAGTTTTTCTCAGTCTCTTCTGACGCCTCGCCCGGGCATTCTTAGAACATGGTTGTTCGAGGCACCTTTTCAATTGTGGCAAGAATGGTCCTGGGAGCCTCGGTTCTGGGCGTCCCTGCGGCGACGGCCCAGGCCGTGGCTGAAACCGGCTGGCGTTCGACCCCCCTCCACGAAAAGCAGGGCCCGGGTGGAACCTATCGCTCCAAAGCGTTTATCCGCTTTGTGCGGGCCAAGAAGCCTTTCTCGGTGGGCCAGGTGACCTTCTTCTCGGTTCCCTCTGAGGTGGTCCGCAAGAGCAAGGATCCCTTTAACGCCAAAATCTTCAAAGCCGATATGGAGCGCGCCCTGGGCGTGAGCCTACTCTCCCGCCGGCAAGGCAAGGCCTGGGTCTACGAAGGCCTCATGATGCGGGATAACCGCTTTGTCCGGATCTACGTCTCCGACGACGGCCACCAGCTGAGCTACTCGGTCGCCCTCGTCCGCTTGGGTTACCTCCAGGGCATCGTGCTCGAGACCGAGCTCCTGCAGCGCGGCCTGGCTGGTGAGCTCAAGTACCAACAGCCCTGGTTCAAGAAGGTGCTGAACAGCGCCTGCAACACCCTCTTTGGCGAGGACGCCATGGCCGAAGGCTGCCCCACGGGCACCTGCCCTTCGGGTCCCGCGGGCTACGGCTGCTTGCTGGCCCAGTCGTCTTGCGAAGAGAAGCAGATCTCGGGCGACATTCACGACATGAACGCGACCTTCAAGTCCGCTCAAAAGGACATCTCCGACTTGAACGCCAACACCAAGGACGCCCTGGCCGAGATGCGCCGTGGCCTGAATGACTTTGAGGCGACTTCGGCCAAAGCGACGGCCGAGTGGGACCGCACCAACGACCAGATCACCCGCACCAACGACCTCATCGAGCGCTTTCTGAACCCAGGCGAGGCCTTTGTCCTCGCGGCCGCGGGCGCGGCGGGCGCCGCCTTGGGCGCGGCGGCCATCGGCTTCGGCATCGAAGCGGTGGGTGCCGGCGTGAAATGGGTCGTGGATAAGATCACGGGCGCGAGCGAAAAGGCCCGGATCATCCAGCGCTTTCGCGAAGGCCGCGAAGCCTGGGCCAAGCTCGACGCCACCGTGCGCGACCTCGAGAAGGTCATCGACAACGTGGTGGCGTATAAAGAGATGTCCAACGCCTTCGGAGCCACCCGCACCCAGCTGCTCGAGAAGCTCGAGCCCGATCTGGCCGAGACCCGCTCGTCACTTCGCACGCACGAGAAGAAGCTCGATGCCATTCCGGAATCCGACGGTAACTGCCGCCATGAAGAAGCCCTCGAGGTGGCCAAGTATCAGGCCCGCGCCGATGGTCTCAACGACCTGCTGCGCACGCTCCGCGAAGATCCGGGTGACCGCGCGTTCTGCTCGCAGCTTCGCGGAAAGCTCGACGACCTCGCGGTCGCCGAGGGGCAGCTTCAGGAGGCCCGCGGCAAGATCCTGGGCGGCAAGCTGCTCTGGCAGCGTTCGTTTGAGGATGCCCAGGAGGAGTCAGAACAGGACTTTGCCCGCGCCCGCAAAGAGGCCGCCAAGTCCCGCGACGAGGCCATCAGCCAGGCCAAAGACCGCATGGAGCGCCGCATCTCGCAGGCCCGCGACGCCTACTACAATGATCCGACCCGCGTGAAATGGATCGACTGGTGCTGGCACGAAGACCAGGACTTCTTTCAATCCCTCCCCATCTTCGGGGCGGCCTTCGGTTCCTTCGGCGTTCGCGATCGCTGCGCCACCAAGTGGGACAAGTCCATCAACAAGTCCAACGGCATGACCCGCGATTGGACCCTGACCGACATCCAGGTCAAGATCCGCCAGGACGAGAGCCGCGAAGAGATCGCCGCCGAGGGCGCCTATCAGGCCCAGATCAAGGACCACAACCGGACCCTGGCGGCCTCTGGCCTGACCACGGACGAGAAGGTCGCGACCCTGGACTGGATCACGCGCCTCAACGACGACCAGGCCTGCGCCGTGAGCGATGGCTCGACCGGCGCGCACCTGGATCCCAAGTGCGGCGTGATCTCGCGCATCCGGACCATGGAGCATCGCAAAGAGAAGATCGACGAGCTCTGCGGACCGAACTCCGTCGGCCAGAGCTGAGCGAGGACCCTAGCGGCAGTACCGCGTGACGAGCGTGGTCCAGAGGCCGAGGGAGATCTTGGCGGTCTGCTTGGTGTCAAAGTCCAGCGATGAGAGCGACGTCTGGAGCTCGGCGACCTCGTTCAGCTTCCACTGACGGGCCCAGCGGCGAAACCGGTCCTGAAGAAACGGATTGATCTTGAGGGTGCGGGTGCCGTCGCGCTCGTCCTTGAGGAGCAGGGCCAGGTGGCGCGCGTTCCACCCGAGCAATCCCAGGAGGGGAATCGACTCCTCCGGACGCTCGGCCAGTTCGCGGCAGGCCTCGACGGCCTCCTTGAGGCGGCGCTGAAAGAAGGCTTCGAGAAACACCTCGGATCCCGCCTTGAGGCCCCCTTGGCCCGAAACCAGGTCCTCATCCCCCGAGAGGGAGAATTTCTCGAGCTCGTTGTCGACGATGTCCAGGGTCCACGGGTCCATGGTGAGCAACCGGGCCACCAGGCCCTGCGTCAGCGTCGCGCCCCTGGCCTTGGCGAGGTATCCGATCCAGGCCTCGCGGTCGCTCTCCGGGACCTCCTCGCAGGGAACGCACGCGGCTGAGTCGAGAAGCATCTTGGAGAACTTCTTTCGGCGGTCCAGGTCCTTGGAGAGAAAAACGGTGACGGAGGTGAGCTCGTTCCGCGCGCAGCGGGGTCCCAGGAGCGGGGCGAGCTCCTCGGGAAGTTTGAGAAGGTGGGCGTCGCGGACCACCGTCAGGCGCGCGCCGCCCCCGAGGGCGAGGGACTGGGAGGCGTCGAGCACCTCGGCCGCGCTGGTCTCGCCGCCCAAAAGGCTTTGCTCGGCGAGGAGCGAGGACGACCCCTCCGGAAACAGCGCCTGGCGAACCCTTTTGAGGACCTCGCGGGCTTTCATGCTCTCCGCCCCATGCAGCCAGTAGACGGGCCAGAACTGTCCCTGGGAGAGCTCTTTCTGGACCACCTTGGGTTCGAGTACGGGCACCGCGTTCTCCTAGAAGTAAGATCTCAGGGATTCGCCGGCGTCTCGGCTGATGAGCGCGGCCAGGTTGGTCAGCGCCCGGTCGAACTCGCTGTCGTTGATGAGGGCCGTCGTCGTGCCCAAGACCCCGAGCTGCGCGTTGGCCGGAAAGACCTGGGACCGCGAAAAGCTTCCGCTCCAGATGCCCTCGCGCTGGTTCGGGCCGGGGTTGCGGCGCCGGAGAGAAAAGCGGCACCCCAGGATGGCCCGGTATTCCACCGGCACGACCCGGTTCTCGGGGCCCGCGCCGATGGGGGGGATCTTGCTCGCGGTGGTTTGAGCCGAGGCCGAATAGTCCGCCTGCGAGATGGAGGCGGTCATGATCGCGTCCGCGCCCTCCGCGGTCCCGGCGATGCGCAGATCCGTGCTCGCGGCCAGGGCCTGAACCAGGGAGTTATAGAGACGCTGCTCG